>CAZBTU010000054.1:0-7614 GCA_964494905.1 uncultured Pseudomonadales bacterium
AAAACCTTGGGGGGCAATCGCCTCACGCGGGTTCGAACCCCGCTCTCTCCGCCTAGAAAAAAAATGTGGCAATGCCACAATTTTTTCTAAATGGGTTAGAGGTTTGCTTTATAGCCGTTAGGCGGGATCCTGCCGCAAAGCGAATGAAATGATCTTGGCTAATGCAGCGAAGCTGCCACCGCGGAAACTTGGGCGGATTCAGTTAGTGTTGGATGCTGGTTAGCATTTTCTTGTGTTTCAGCCAGTTTGTAGTTTTTGTCTTTCATACTGATCAAGGCACTTCTCAACAGATAATGCCTAGTCTAGCTAGTGCTTGGTGCTATCAATACTATTACAGATTGGAGAAAGTTGGGCAATAATTGTTTGGCTTTTGTTCGTTTGGTTTTGCTACAACCTCGTAATTTAAGCCAGAGAAGACGATCCAACATGTCCACTAAAAAATGTCTTGAACTGGCTTTGATATTTTTTTTTGTGTATCCATGTCATACTTAACTCACTGTAAGAAAGTCGAATTGAAAGTACTATGGTAGTTGAACAATCAAGCATTTCAGAAGAGTTACAGCAACTGAATGATCCGCTGAGGGCGTTCACAACTCTTGGAGGCAAAGATGCCATTACGCTCAGAAATGCTCAATTAGCAAAAGAGTTTCAAGGACATAGTGGCAAGTTGATGATTCTTGATGAAGCAAAAGCATTGGGTGATGTAATTCTTCCTGATTTGCAGCGAGCGTTTGATACGCTCACCAGTCTTGGCGCCAACGTCGTTATTTTGACGACTGAAGATGAGAGGAAAACCCCAGCGGGTCAAGTTGTTCGTTCTGAAGATTATCTTAATGATCAGTTGGCACTGAACGGGTTTGGTAATCCTGAAGAAGGTACGTTTGACGACAACGTCATTGCTTGTTTACTTGACTATGGTCAAGGCAACGTTGTCTGTGTGGTGGGTGAGAACTGGATTGATATCATTGATGACACTGAGCTTGTGGAGATCCAAACCCAGATCTTGACCCAGGCTAATTATGGTGGATTTGAAAATACGCAGGCAGGAGTTAGACTTGGCATGGAGTTTTTTGCTTCCGAGATTGAGCAATCACTTACCCAGACTCAGCAAACGCAACCTGTGCCAGGCAGCAGTGAACAAGGGTACGGACCAAGCGCTGGTGATGAGAATGAGGCAGTCATAAGTGTCCCAGGTACGCCTGAAGGAGTAGCGCAACCCAAGGTTGTTTTACCTCTTGCCGTAGGATCGTTTTTGCTCGTCTCAGTCCTCACTGTTGCAGCAGGTATATATACATATAAAGAGAGAAAGTGGAGAAAGGAAAAGCTTTTGGAGATATCAAAGCAAGCTGAGGTGCTCAACCAAGTGCGCGAAAAGTTTTCTCAGTATATAGCAAGCAACACGCCATTTGATGCGTATACTACGCTACTGCAACTGTACGAAACTAACTATCCAGAAAAAGTAGATGAAGTTGATGAGCAGTACGAAGCTTTTTTTGCTCAGCTTAAGAAGATCGATCAGCTTGACCTTGTTATCACTCAAACCAAGATTGGAACAATGTCGCGCAGAGATGCATTTCCAGTTGTACAGCAATCTTATCAAGAACTGTTGAGGTTAATCCCTGAGTTAACTACCGCAATTGATGGCTTGGTGTCACAAGTAGAAGAAATGAACCAAAAGATTGCGCAAGCAGAGTCGAACTTAGCGCAGGCAGAACAAATGTTGCAAACGACCGAGCAGTGGATTTTGTCACAAAAGGACAAGTATGCTGATTTTATACCCAATCCAGAAAGAATTATCTTGGGTTTACAGTCAGAGTTTAGTGATGCAAAGGCGTGTTTTGAGGGAGATCAAAAAAAGTTGCTTTTGGGTAGCGAAAAACTAGCGCAGCTGCAAGATAGGCACGAGCAACTAAAATCTGTACTAGAGGTAATGTCAGTCGCCGTTACCACGTATTGGAACTCGCATGCAGACTTCATTAATTGGACTAAACCTTGGGAGCAAGAGGTTGGGAATACTGGTGAGTTCTTAACGAGTACGAGGCAACTGCTTACGAGGGCAGGAGCTGATCTTGAAAGTAACAAGCCCGCTCAAGTAATACTGGAAACAGTCAATGAGGTTGGATCGGAAAATCTGCTTGCCCTCAAGTTTGTTACCCATTTGATTGCTGCTCTTGATGCACGAAATCAAAGGCAAAAGCGAGTAGATGAATTCATTAACTTGGGATTTCGTGATACCGCGGTTCAACCACTTAAAGCAAAAACTGCCTATAACTTGTCAGAAGCAATAAAGTTAGCTAAGGCAGGCAACTGGTCAGCAGCAACCACTGCGCTCCAGCTAGGACTTACATTAACTGAAGATGCTGTAGTTACCATGCAAAACACCAAAAAGCTTAAGGAGAGCAACGATGCAGCAATACAACAGCTGAGTCATGATGTAGCAGCTACTCAACGCTCTCTTAAAGACACCACCATGCCAATTTGGCAGAAACTCCAGACTTACAAGTCTGCTAACTATAGCGAAGTAGCAGACCACATCACAAAGATTGAAGCTTTGTTAGCGGAAATTTTTGATAAACCAGAAGATGAGTATGACCTTGCAAGTATAGCCTCTCGCAATAACTCGATGGAAGAACAACGATTTACAGATGCTGAGTCAGTTATTAATGCGATGCACAGAGAGCTTGCTGTGGCAAAGCGACTAATCGATCAAGTAAGCGCACAGTACAAACTTGTAGAAACTGCACGCGCACAACATCAGCAAGCAATACTTGTGGCTGAGAGACACGTGGCTGCGGTTGATCACGTTAAATCTATCAAGGAGCATGATTCTTATGTAAGTACTGATGTTGATAGGCAAGTGGAGAACGCGCGAAAAATTATTGGAAATGCCAAAAAAAATGCTGAACAGGAATTATATGTTGCAGCTCTAAAGGATGCAGCAGAGGCCTCGGAAATTGCAATCAAGGCCAAAGAAGAAGCAGAGCAGCAAATCGCAACAATCAGAGCACTTTTTACTAAACTTGAACAAGTCAGAGGCAGTGCTACCAATCACTCACAGCTGGCTGCAAGAAGTGTGACCGATGAGGCCGATGCGGTAGTTAGTACGGAGACCAGCGAACTAGTTCGTCAAATGCAGAGTAAGCTATCAGATCTTGTGGCAGCTGCGCAGAGCTTGACGAGGTATGAAGACAAAGTGCTTGCACAGAAGCTCGAGCAAATGGTGTCAGAGTTGGAACAGTTTTCGTCATACTACGTTACACCAGTTAATGAATCACTCGAAAAGGATCAAAGGAAACATCGGGAGTTATTGCAGCAGGCTGAGACAGCCATAAGCCAAGCACGTGATGCAATCAACTCAGCTGAATCTAGTGTCGAAAACGCCAGAGCAGGTGGAGTAGGTCGTTCACTGTTACGTGCAGCGCAAGATGAGTTACCTGATCAGCCGGCATGGGGGACAGTAAAAAGTAGGATAGAGTTGGTTATTACGCAAGCTATCTCAGCCAGGCAAAAAGCGGAGCGGGCAGAAAGCGCCGCAGATGAAGCAATCAAGCAACAGTTGGAAAAGGAAGAGCGCGAGCGTCGCAGGAGAGAAGCAGAAAAAAGGGAGCAGGAGCGAAAGGAACGAGAGAGGCAAGCAGCAGTAGAGCGAGCTCAAGCCGAAAAACGGCGTCAGGAACAACAGAGACAGGATGAGATCAGGCAAAAGCAAAGGGAACAAGAGGCTGAGCGTGCACGAGAACGAGATCGGCAAGTAAGAAAAGCTGCCGAGCAGAGAATGGGCAAGCCTACAGGAGGACTTAAACCGAAACGATGATAGTTTGGCAGTTTTACTGGCAGCACTAATGAATAGAAATCATTCCAATACCAAAAACAATGTCCCGCTAAATTTACAAGATAATCCTTAGTTTCGTAATTTAGTTTTTTCATATCTCAATTCTTTGTTTCAGGTAAAAGACTGTCTATATGCCATTTACCATCGTACATAGCTGAATTATTTTCATTTACCCTTGATATATCTCGATCTCCATGAGGATCTTTTGTCTTTTCAAAACGATCTAATCCAAATTCTACTGCAAGCACTTCTGCTGATTTTGCTGTAATGGGTAACCCTCGTTTTATCAGTTCTTCAGAGGTGATCCATGTAAAGTACTCATGGAACTGTTTTTGGTCACCAAATGAATTAGTTACCCAAATTCCGCCTTGTTTACACTTAAACCTCAGTGTTACTCTCCAAGATTTTTGAGCCGAAGAATATGGACAAGAGTGTTCAGCAACAACCATCAATCCTGGTAGCAACAATTTCGAGTATTTTTCTTCCCACCAAGTAGGATTTTCCACCAGGAAAAATTGATTTGCAGTAAACTCATATGTAAATCTTGCTCCATCAGTAGGTTTATTCTCTGTGATTTCCTCCCTGACTTTTTCTAAGGCCAAATTTTCAAGATAATCCTTTTCTAAATGGTGCGAATTTAATATTGGAATGAAAAAGATAAATCCGATGAAGTCATCTTTTGTCTTTCTGACAATGAATCTCGCCATTCTTTCAAAACTGCCCCTTAGAGTTATGATCCCCTCAAGATCCCAATATGTTAGGTATCCTTCGTGTTCAATTGGAATTGAATACTTGCTGGCGTTGGTGCTTTTCTTTAAGAAAGTCAGTAAATCTTGAAGCTTATATCGGCGGTCACCTCGAGCATTCACTCTTACAGGTGTTAAGGTACCGTCTTTGTCCCAGCGCCTGAGAGTCTCGGGATGAATATTTAGAAGCTCAGCTGCTTCGGTTATAGTTAGTAGATTTTCCATAAGTTAAACAAACTTATACTTAATTAAACATTTTGTCAACTAAAAAACAAGACACTCCCTTTTTATAGTGTCCTGTTTGTCCCGTTTTTGCTAAAATTACTCTGGAAGCTCAATTCTGGAATGGAACAGTTATAATGACGCAAGGGTTCCAGACTCGGGTGCTTCGCCTGAATACGAAAAATTTCGCAGTACTTTAGCAAAGCTTGGACTGTATATAGAAGTTGCTCCTGAAAATTTTGGATT
Source organism: uncultured Pseudomonadales bacterium (assembly GCA_964494905.1). Classification (GTDB taxonomy): domain Bacteria; phylum Patescibacteriota; class Microgenomatia; order UBA1400; family PJMF01; genus CAZBMX01. The sequence goes on from CAZBTU010000054.1 coordinate 5,047, forward strand.
CGATGCTGATGATCACTTATTTTATCTCGATTCTGATGTACTTGATCCTAATGAAGCACAAGTAGAAATTCCTCAGCTGATTTTAAACTTAAGACGATTTATTAGTGAAATAGAGTCTGAAAAAGAAAAAGTGCAGGCTTTACTTTACCTAGAATCTTTGGAAAAATTAGTGGCATAAAAATAACAACTTTGAGTAATGACCAAGGCTTGATAAAATACAAAAAACTGAAGAGCTTATGCCTGAAAATTTATTCACCGCTGCAAAAGATGCGATATTAAGCGCTCGGAAATTTTCTAGAATTCGCGACAAATATGAGTCACTGCAGTCGGAGGTTAGCGAAAAACTTAAGCAAAAATTAGAAGAGGTTGATAATCCTGCAGAGTTGAGTACCAGCTCATATGTTGCTGGAGTGAAATTTGGTGGAAGATTGAGTGCTGATGAAGCCAAAACACTTCATCGTGAGATTGAAGTTCAACTCGCAAGGAGGATTGGGACCTTTTACGATACGGAGGGGCCCAGTTTGCAACTTTATAAAGAAGGTTTGCTTATAGAGTTGAGTTTGCCAATAGTGGACATTCCCGAAATGAGATTTGATGAATCTGGAATTACACCAGATAAAATCAGAAAGCTACACGATTTACGAAGAAACGTTGCCAGAAGTGGGAGCGTTATGCTGCAAATTAGCATCATGCCTGTGTCAAGCAAAAGTGGATTCATGAAGGAAAACGAAAACGACATTCCAGAACTGCTGAAAATCGAAGATGATCTGGATTACAAGTTAGAGATAGTGTTTACCCCCCCCTTTAGTGGGCAAAGGGAGACAGCAGGTTCGGTATTGAACGCAATCATGATGTCTTCCACAATTGGCGAAAAAAGAAGGGCATCAACTTTACTCCAATCAGACACTACTCCCAAACAGCTATCAGGATCTTGAGTTGATTTAGTGTGACGGAAACAATTTCACATACATTTTTAGACTTGGACAAGGTTTTAATACGATAATCGGTTAGAATAAATCCCCTCTATGCATACAATAAAACCACCCAAACTTTTAGCACTAGATATAGATGGTACCCTAGTCAAAGAACACACCAATGAAGTTTCACCAAACCTGAAAAAGGCAATTGAAAAAGCTCAAAAGGTTACCACGATCACTCTCGTCAGTGCAAGAGCTTGGAAGGATCAAAAGATTATCTTGGACAGTCTTATGCTTGCCCCGACATATCACGTTGTTGAAAATGGAACTAAAGTTATAAATCCCACAGGTAAGCTGGAATACACAAAGCACCTTCCTTTTGAGGAGGTGCAAACTATCATGTCACTTACTCAAAAGCTATGTCACTCAATAGGTCTCTGTATTGAAGGAAAATGGTTGCCAGCTTACATCAACCCCAGTCAAGATGTGGTGACGACACTTTCTTTAGTTGCTGATAGGCAGAAGGCCGAGATGATCCCAGGCCTACTAATGGAGTTGCCACAAAAATATAGCATAACGGTGGGTAATCATTGGAGTGAACCAACATGGGGAGTGGCACTGATCAGCCACAAAGATGCTTCAAAAGGTGAGGGTTTACGCTACATTCAAGAAAAACTAGGGATTCTTCCTGAAGAAACGATTGCGGTGGGAGATGGTGCAAGTGATGTGCCCATGATGCGCTATGCCAATGTGAAGGTGGCAATGGGAAATGCTGAACAAAAGATGAAAGATGTTGCAACATACTTGGCGCCATCTGTTGATGAGGATGGAGTCGTAGAGGTGATTGAGAAGTTTATTCTGTCGGAAACTGAATGAAAAACTCTGAGGCACCCAAAATTATCGGCAAAGGACGATGGAATGAAAACACGACTTGGGAATTTGTGATATCACCTGAGTTGCCACCCTTGGAACTCTGTACAGCAATTTGCTGCATTCTCTCACATCAAGAAAAACTATTTTTAGTCAAAAATAACAGAGGATGGGAGTTACCTGCAGGACATATTGAGTTGGGTGAAACTGTCGAGCAAGCGATTTTAAGAGAAGTTCGAGAAGAGGCAGGAGTTGCTATTAATCCACCTACTATTTTTGGACATAAAAAACTGACGTCTCTGCAACCAGTTCCTCGGAAAGACAACCCTCACTTATATTATCCCTTTCCTCATGCCTATGTGATTTTTGCTTTCGCGAATGCAGAGTCTGTGGCGGAAGAGCCTTACCATGCAGATATTTATGATAAAAAACTGGCGACTTACCATGAGGCTTTGGAGACGCTTTCTGACACAAGTCAGTATCACGACATCTTGAGTTTTTTATTAGCCCAGCAACTTTTAAAAGTTGCACTTTAATCAATCACAAAAAGCGAGCGTTTGCCTTTAAAAACTTCCCAGACTTTTTGCACCGATCCTAGACCGAATTTTTGGTTCAAGTGAATGTGATGCCACGGCAATGGCTGAGTACTGTCTTTAGATGAAAAGTAAGTATTCTCATCCAAGTGAAGCGCAGTTAACGCAGCACGCCAATCTTCAAAGGTATCTGGTGTATATTGACCAGCTTGCTGTTCTTTTGTTTTTAACTGACTATAAACTTCTAT
>CAZBTU010000055.1:0-7347 GCA_964494905.1 uncultured Pseudomonadales bacterium
TTTTCTCGCTCCACCACAGCTGTGTTCATATTGGCAACTATCGCCACCTTACCACTCATACTTGCCCCTGAATTTTTTGTTCAAATCGTCTTGGGCAATCAGTGGCTCGCTATTACTCCAGCAGTACCATGGCTAGCTGGAGCTGGACTTGTACACACATTCACGACACTCAGTTACACACTTCTCCTCACTAAAAAAGATTACCGCCTCCTCAACACTCACCAGCTGGGAACTGCAATCGCAACTATCATCAGCCTTGCAGTGCTCGCTCAATCTTGGAACTTGCTTGGTGCAGGCATAGCAATCTTTTTTGCACGGCTATCCATGCTACCAATACTCGGTTACGCACTCTACAAACACCTTTTTCGTGAACAATAGCCACCTACCACTTTCTATCTGCATTTTGTGTAACCGAAACGATCAGCGATTTCTCGATTGCTTGTCCTCAACGCAGTTTGCTGATGAGATCCTCATTATCGATCACAACAGCACTAACAACTGGAAATTACTCTCAGCAAAGTACAGGTTTAAAGTAATAGAGCACTTTGAGCCATCAATCCATCAATTTTCCCAAGTCAGAAACCAAGCATTGAGTGCAGCAAAACATGATTGGGTGTTTTTTTTGGATAGTGATGAGGTACTAGTCTCTGATCAGCAACAGATAATAGCTGAGTGTATTGACACGCAGAGTGTCTCTGGGTACTTTGTAACACGTTTTGACGTTTTTCATAATCGCGTTCTCAAATATGGTGAGGGTAAAATGCGCATAATTCGACTGGTAAAAAAATCAGTGACAACTTTTACTGGATCAGTTCATGAGAAAGCTACGGTGACGGGCAGAGTAGAGTATAGTGATGTACACATCCTCCATTATTCTCACTTATCCATTAGCGCTTTTGTAGAGAAGGTTAGTTGGTACGCGCAACTCGCGGCACATGACAAACCAAGTAGCCGGGAAAAAGTTTTTTTTGAAATTATAACGTATCCTTTTTGTAAGTTTTTTTATAATTTTGTAGTTCTCTTAGGGTTTCTCGATGGCTGGCAAGGCTTGGTGTATAGTTTCCTCATGAGCTTGCACTCACTTTGGGTGAGAGTATATCGATATGAACATTTGACTTGATGACACGACAAATCGAAATCAAACAGTAATGAAAAAAATTTGTTTATGGGCACTCATTGCCACACTATCGCTCGGGCAGTTACAAAGGCTCCAGATAACTCCAAACATTGCTGGGTATGTGCACGAAGTTTTTCTTGCTTTATTTGCTGCTGCGAGCATACGAAGCTTAAAAATTGACCGCAGACTCGCACTCAGAGCTAAGGCCATTTTCTCAAACTCAAGTACTTGGTGGATACTCTGGGCAGTGCTCCTTACGATTGCTGCAAGCATTTGGAATAAGGACATAGTCCCTGTGTTGTATTTGGCTCGACTCGGACTGATCGTAGGAGGAGTGTGGGGTATTTATCAACAATTTCAAGAGAATCATTCATATGTCAAACGAACATTTCTTTCACTGGCGGTAGTATGGGCAGGGTTAGGCATCACCCAGCTTGCTTTTATTCCAGATACGCGATTTCTGAGCGCGTTTGGCTGGGATGATCACTACTACAGACTTATTGGTCCGCTGTTCGATCCGGGGTTTATGGGCATGGCGTTCGTGCTCGGAATACTGTTAGCTTTTTCTCCCAAACTAGTACCTGACAAACGGATTCAAACTATTCTAGTGAGTCTCCTAACTATCGCTGTCGCTCTGACTTTCTCAAGGGCATCATATGGAGCATTGTTACTGAGTTTGTCTGGATTATTCATTCTCAGTCGTAAGTACAACTCCCGCACCATCCTAATTTCAGTAGGAATGTTCTTTCTTGTGCTTGCGGTAGTCCCAAAACCAGGTGGTGAAGGTGTCAAACTGCAAAGAACATCAACAATCATCGCTCGTGGAGAACAAATCACGGCTCTAACTGAAAGGCTCAGCCTGAAAACAATCATTTTTGGCCAGGGTTTGTTTCAAATTAGCCAGGTTACTCCCCGGCCTGGTAATAGTTCATTTGAACTTCCCTACCACGCTCGAATACCGGACAATATTTTTGTGACTGTGCTCCAAGGCACTGGTTTAGTTGGGATAGCGCTACTCACCTTGTCGCTAAAAAAGAGTTTGCGTTTTTTTCAAAGAAACCCACTCACAGGAATAGCATTGAGCGCACTCTTATTCCACAGTCTATTCAGCAACACGCTGTTGCAACCTTTTATCTTGATATATTTTCTGGCTGGATTTACCTTTGGAATTAATTCACACGCTGCGCATGCGAATAAAGTTCAATTATCGGAACTATAAGCTAAAAGTTACTTTGCGTTCAAGTTCAAAGACATTCCCACCCTGATCAGTGACAACGAACAGAATTTTATTCTCGCCTTCACTTAAACGAAATCGATGGCTAAATGCACCTTCAGGGTCAGGAAAAACCAATCTGCCATTAATCATGATTCGCGCTTTTGGCTCAGTTTTTCCTTTAATTGTTAAATCTTGATTGGATCTAGATTGGATCGACTGTCCTTCGCTCGGTGTCTCAATCTCTAAGCTCGGTGATTCCGTGTCGAGCAACACATAATACGATTTTCCAACCTCTGACTCATTGCCAGCTCCGTCGACTGCATAAGTTGCAACCGTGTTTTCGCCTTCGAGCAACTCAACCTCAAGGGCAAACTCACCAGAGCTCGCTACTTTCAGCTCATCAGTACGGTTACCATTATGTAAAACCGTGACGGTGCTTTCAGGCTCACCAAAACCAGAGATGGTGAGCTGAGCGCTATTAGTCGCAGACACAGGTGCTGAAAGAATCGGAACTTGAGGGGGAATAGAGTCAGTTGGTTTAAAAGAGGTCCCATCACTCAAGAAGGCATTTATTATTCTGATAAATCCCGGTATCACAACAAAAATGAAACCCAATAAAATCACAACTGAGGCAATTATGAGAAAACCTGTTTGGCGCAAAAGTTTTTGGCGCTCTTTTCTCACCAAACGTGAGCTTGCGTAATTAGTCTGTCTATTATCCATACACGCCGAGTATAACTTCTGCAGCAGCCTGCTGCAAGATGATTGAGTACATACTGAGCCTGCGACCGGATTCGAACCGATGACCCGCGGTTTACGATACCGCTGCTCTACCAACTGAGCTACGCAGGCACTACTTGAATTAAGATGTATTATACAGTTGAATTGGCCATAATCGAATGATGAACTCCCTAATCAAAAGCGCTGCAGAAACTAAAAAAACACCCGGCGAGTATCTATACTGCCGGGTGTTCTGTTGACCCCACCTACATCACGATCAAACTTCGTTCATGGTGCTGTCATTCCAGCTGTCACCATCATCCTCAGTGGAATCATTTCCTGTATTACCTGCTTTGCCACCTTTCTCACCGCTGACTCCATGATTGTTCGTCTGTCCTATGTCTTCCCAAGTATCTCGTGGTTGGTCAGCGTCGCGACCTGTACCACTCCCAGTCATCTGGTCATCACGTGCCATGATGCTCCTTTCTTTTGTTAATACTGGGGATAGTTTCGCGTATTTTGAACAGAAGCAAATTAAACAGTTGCAAGAAATCTGTAAGCTTTTTTAACATAAGTTACAATTCTGTGAAAATAAAAACCGCACTCAGCAAATTTAGGAATTAGTTTTGCGTAGGCACTAGACGATAGACTTTATCATCACCAGTCCTCTCGCTCCCTCGACCGTCACGGTTGCTCGTCGTGATGTACAAGGAACCATCAAGCCCCTGAGTAATTTCACGTATCCGCCCGACACTCGGTAAAGTCAGTTTTTCCTGTTCAACAACCGTCCTTGGTTCATCTGAGTCGAAGCGTAGCCGATAGACCGCTTCACCTTTCAAGGTTGCAAAGAAAAAAGATCCTTGCCAACTTGGAAACTGCTCTCCTGTATAAAAAACTGCCGATGCAGGGGCAACCGCTGGTGTATACACGACAAGAGGAGAGTCAAATCCGGAACCAGTCTGCTTATGTGAGACATCAGGCCAGCCATAGTTGTGACCAGCTTCAATGAAGTTAATTTCATCACCACCCAAAGGTCCATCGAATCCTGATGGTCCGTGTTCTGTTGCGTAGAGTCGATTTGTTTCAGGGTGCCAATCGAAACCTTGTGGATTACGATGCCCAAGTGAGTAAATCACAGAGCCAGAAAACGGATTGTCGCTTGGGATACTACCATCAGCATTAATTCGTAAAAACTTCCCCCCTAGAGAATTTTGGTCTTGGGCAATTGTTCCATCTGTTGCATCGCCGGTAGATATATACAGTTTTCCATCAGGTCCAAAACCGAGCTCGCAACCTGCATGAAAACGTGCTGCAGGGATTTTATCAATAACCGTGATTTCTTCTGTCAACTCACTTCCTGCATCCATGAGACGGACAACTTTATCGTACATATTTCCATCATCAGCCAGATACGCTAAACACACATATAATAACTTGTTGTCGCTATAGTTAGGATCAAGCACCATTCCCATTAAACCTTCCTCCGCCTTCGAACTCACTTGCGCGAACTTTTTCAAAGGTTGTACCTGTAGTTTACTCTCAAGCACGACTCTGATGGCGCCATCCCTCTCAGCTATAAACCAACGGTCAGAGTTCGGGAAAACTATGCTCCAGGGCACAACAAGTCCCTCAGCCACAGTTTCTAATTCATATCGCTCGGGCTGCTGTGGAGTCGAACCTTGATCTTGCTGGCCTGCAAGTATCTCAGTGTTGGTTGAAGTTGACAGTGGGTTGATATCTCCACCCAACTTCACGTATGAATACACCCACCACCCCACCAATCCAACAACTATGACCGAACCAATTACAACTGCTATGTGGTTTTTTTTCAACATAAATTATGTTGCATTGTATCAATCACAATCATCTAAACACAAGCTGAACACCTGACTTGTTCATAAATTCTTACTGATTTCCAACAAGCTTCTGATGCTATTTGCAGAGGTCATAAGTACCAACACATCTGTAAGTATTTGTTATAATTGCAGGATCATGGAACAGGGTTACGATCGAGCACAATTAACCACGAACTCACAACAACATTTTGAGTCACTCTTAAACCGTGCTTCAGAACAAACTGTTCAGTTAGACAGGCAACTGCTTTCCCAAGCGTTTACAAGAAACAGGGAGCAAGTGCTGTTCCAAAGTACACAACCAGACTTCGGTGGGGGGTATGTGGTTACAAATGAAGTATTGGCTCCATTCGCTCCCTGGCTCCAACATATTGATGGGGCAGTAATAACGATTGGTACAGACATGGGCTTAGACCTGTTAGCCAATAGTTCTGCGGATTTAGCGATTCTAGTCGACAAGAGTATTCGCGTTTCACTCACTACGCGACTGTTGTTGGAGTTACCACTTCACTTTGCGGCAATGCATCAGTGGCACACACCCTCAATAAAACAACTGGCTGAACTGTTCGACTTCACCATCGACAAGAATAAAAACTTGGCTGAGATTCTGATTCATTCTGGTTTATCCAGTGACTCTGCTTTTTTTCCCTTGATTGAACAATACATCAGGATGGGAATGTCAAGTAAGGAGAGAACCGATACCCTGTTATCTTTCGCCCATTATTTATTAATCAAGAGTACTCTCCCAACTAGCTGGCTCAGCAGTCCTGAAAAAATTGCCAAAATCCTACAACTATATGCAGAAGGAAGAATCATTATCATGAGGCAGGATATAACTAGTCCTACCATAGCATCCCATATCAGCTCAATTCTGAGCGATCACCAAACAAGCATTGGCGCAATGCATCTAATGAATGTTGAAGAGTTTATAGATCAACCAATCGCTTGTGATGAATGGGAATTTAAAGATAATGCTGTAATTCTTCGATCAATCCAAGGAAAGTACTTTTTGAGTCAGGCAGAAAACGAATTGCCAGCCTTTCCAATGGTTGGCGATGCACGCAGATTTGCGTCACCCGACTGGCACTATAACGTTGAGTCAATTACGCACTTCAAGCAGCGACTCGCATCAAGTGATTACAGTTTTAACTCGAACACACTAAGAACGACCCTGCTCGCCGACTCCAAAGTACATCCGGATAGGTACGCTTCTGGCGTTTCCGTGCTAAAGCTACCACAAGAGTAGTTGCAAGAAAGCACCATTTAGCCCTTTTTACTCGCTCCATCCTCATTTAACTTCACCGCAGCACGAATAAGTTGTTTGAACGCATCTTCATCAAGCGTATCATCCTCTTGAATAACGATAGCAGCATGCCTATTAAAGAGTTTTTGTGGATCATGATTTTCTCTTAATGTTGAGCCCTTTGCAAACGTCAACCTCAAGTGTTTTGTGTAAGTCTCCCCAGTGGTTATCATTCCGTCGTGATACCACACCGGAATTCCGGCAGGATTTGAGGGCATCTTATATTTTTGCTCTTCAATCACATCCGGATCAGCCTGCTGTATCAGCTCCCTAATCTTTTGAATTCTCTGTTCGCGCCAATCTTTGTTTTCAGTTTGTTTCATATCCTTTTGGCATTTTTTAAAATTCCATGAACAGAGGGACTTATTTTCTTATCCCTTCTATGTATACATCCTATCCAGCAGCATGGTCTACGAATACCTTCTTTAAGTTCTGAAACAACTCGCTTGAGATGGTCGCGTCTAGTTTCAGCTTTTTTAGGAAAAGTTACCCAACAAATCCACTCATTCCGTGCTAGCGGGGTAATATCTTCCCACACAGACAAAGCTTGGGGATCTGCCAAAAGTACTCTTTTTAAATCCTCGGGAATTTTGTGAACTGTGGGCACTCCATCAGAAATTTTTTGCATAGCTAAAATTACCTTACAATTTTATCACTTTTGCTTCAAAGCGTATAATAAATTATCCCTATGAAACAAAACACAAGTCCGCTTAATCACCAGAAAACCAATCATGATGTCATTTTTATTGCTGAATTACAGGTATCAGATCTATTTCTTTTTCGCGACCAGAGATTTAAGGGCTACTGTATTTTAGCTTTCAGGAACAAGGGAAAAAACAACTCGAAGAATTAACAGAGGCGGAATACCTAAGTTTTGCGGGAGATTTACTCACAACTTCTAAAACTTTAAAAGCAACACTTAAACCTGATCATATGAATTATGAATTGCTAGGAAACACTAATCCAAGCCTACACTGGCATGTTATTCCTAGATATAAAGATGATCCAAGGTGGGGGCAACCAATTTGGGAAAATTATCCAAGAAACGAATTCAACAATAACAGGTTCATAGTAGCTGATTCTGAAAACGAGAAAATTGTTCTCAAAATTAGAACAAATTTACTTGAACTTCATTAGA
>CAZBTU010000056.1:0-2127 GCA_964494905.1 uncultured Pseudomonadales bacterium
TGGGTGTTGACTTAGACAATGAGTATGAGCCCACCTATCAAGTATCTGAGGGCAAGCAAAAGGTAATTACTCAGTTGAAAAAATTAGCTGAAAAAGCAGACAAGATCTATTTAGCTACTGACCCTGATAGAGAAGGTGAAGCGATTGCTTGGCATATTAAGTTTGTTCTTGAGGAAAATAGTAAAAAGAAGAAGCCTAGTCAATTACTCAGAGCCACATTTCACGAAATTACGAAGTCGGCAGTTATGCGGGCTATCGACAATCCAGGTGAAATCAACATTAATCTAGTTGATGCACAACAAGCTCGACGGGTAGTTGATCGATTAGTGGGTTATACAGTCTCCCCAGTTCTTTGGAAAAAAATTCGTCGAGGTCTATCGGCCGGACGTGTGCAGTCGGTTGCTTTGCGAATGATTGTGGAGCGAGAGAAGGAAATTACAGCGTTTATCCCAGAAGAGTATTGGGAAGTTGACGTATTGCTAGGTGTTCATGAGCAATCTGTCAAACTCGATGCATCGGCTTGGTTAAAACAAGCGCCAGAAGGTAGTTTTGTGGGCCGAGTTGTTGAGCTTGATGGCAAGAAGTACGAGCCGACGAAAGAAAGCCATGTGGCTGGGTTGGGCGATGCGCTTAAGCAGGCGACGTATGCTATTGGTTCACTTGAAAAAAAACAGCGTCGTCGTGTAAGTTTGGCTCCATTTACGACATCGACTCTCCAACAAAAAGCTGCAACACAACTCGGTATGAGTGCCAAACAAACCATGAGCATTGCCCAACAACTCTATGAAGAAGGCTTGATTACCTATCATCGCACTGACTCGGTTGCATTGTCTGATACTGCTTTGCAGATGGCTCGTGAGTTCATTACCACGCAATATGGTCAGTCATACCTGCCAGAAAAACCTCGACTCTTTTCCAAAACTAGCAAAAATGCCCAAGAGGCTCACGAGGCGATTCGTGTAACCGATATCTCAGTTTCTGAGAATATGGTTGCCGGTAAGGGTGCAAAACTCACAGAAAGACATGCGCAGTTATATGATTTAATTTGGCGTCGGTATGTTGCATCTCAGATGGTTGAGGCCGTGTATGCTCAAACCACTATTTTGACTGACGCGCAGGTTGGACAATCGAATGCAAAACATTTTAAGTCTGCTCGGATTAAGTCAGTTGGTTCAATCCTTGAATTTGACGGCTGGATGAAGCTGTTTCCAGCAGGTGAAGATGTCTTATTGCCTCAAGTTAATGAGGGTCAGACTGTCTATGGGCAGGGGTTCAGTTCGCTGCAAAAGTTCACTCAACCGCCACCGAGATTCAACGACGCTTCATTAGTCAAAGAGTTGGAAAAGAAAGGCATCGGTCGGCCGAGTACGTACGCGTCAATTATCTCTGTGATTGAGGATCGAGGGTATATCGAGCGGCAAGAAAAGAAGTTTATTCCTACTGCAATTGGAATAACAGTTAACGATTTTCTGGTTGAGCACTTTCCCAGTTTTATGGAGTATGAGTTTACAGCAGAAATGGAAGAAGATTTGGATAGAATTGCTCGAGGTGAGAAGGCCTGGAGATCAGTCGTTGGCAGCTTCTTTGTTCCTCTCAACAAGCGGATCCAAACTGTAACCAAAACCGCTGAGCGGGCACAGATCCCAGTCGAAAAAACAGGCGAGACTTGTCCGAAATGTGGAGAAGCGGAGCATGGTGAAATCGTGATTAGAGTAGGCAGGTTTGGTAAGTTTAAGAGTTGTAGTCGTTATCCCGAATGTGACTACACAGATAGGATTGTGGAAGTTGTAGGTGGAGTTATTTGTCCGCTTTGCCAAGAAGGGCAGGTCACAATCAAAAATAGCCGCTGGGGAAAACAATTTTTTGGTTGTAGCCGGTATCCCGAGTGTGACTGGGCAAGCTGGAAACAACCCGAACCAGGTCAAAAGGTCACTAAGGCAGAATGGGCTGTGATGCAAGCAGAACGCAAAGAGAAGCAGGCAGCACGCCTAGCGAAAAAAGGCATTGTCATTGAAGATAAGGCTACAGTGACGAAGAAGAAGCCCCGTTCGAAGAAAGCTCGGAAGGAGTGATCGCTATGAAGATAGGTGTGTTTGGTGGAGCGTTTGACCCACCACACAACGGTCA
>CAZBTU010000056.1:2227-5098 GCA_964494905.1 uncultured Pseudomonadales bacterium
TACTTGGCTCGTTTCAGTGACTTCCTCAAAGTACATCCCAAGCTCTTGGATTATCAGATGTTCATATATCCGCGCGCTGGTTCACCGTTAGAACAGCTTTACCCAAACATGACTCCAGTTACTGGTGTGGAGGAGGTTACTGTTTCTTCGACCCAAGTTCGGGAACTACTGCGAGCGGGCGAGTCAGTCACAAACCTTGTTCATCCTGATGTCGCACAGTACTGTCTTGAACACAAACTGTACATATGACATATTGCTCATTGAAACCCTAAAGGAGCCCAAATGAACCAGACAAAGCGACCAGTGAAGGTACCACAAACTAGCAAACCCGACACACAGTATCGAGAGCTCTTGCAAGAAATTCTTGACAAAGGAGTTCGCACCACAACGCAACAGGGTGTAGACGCTCTCACACTCATTGGCCCTCGACCTTTACATTTTAAGCTGGCAAATGGCTTTCCAGTCATTACTGAACGCAACATGGCTCCCAAAACTTCAGCTCGTTTGCCGGTCACAATTTGGCAGCAAGCAATCGCTGAGATCACTGCGTTTGTTAATGGTGCGAGGACCCTAAAAGAACTCGAGTCGTTTGGCTGTTCTTGGTGGTCTCCATGGGGAACTGCGGAAAAGTGCCGCAAGCGGGGATTAATTCCTGGTGATCTCGGGCCTGGTTCTTATGGTGCTGCTTTTCATGATTTTCCAACCAGCGAAGGAGAAACATATAATCAATTCAAGTACATCATGGAGCAGATAAAAGAGCAGCCACATCTGAGGACACACTTTATAACTCCTTGGATACCTCAATATACTGTTCGAGTGACTGGCCGACAACAAAAAGTAGTTGTTGCTCCTTGTCATGGGTGGATACACCTACGAGTGCTTGATGATAAGCTCACGCTGCACATGTTTCAGCGTTCGGCTGATGTACCGGTCGGTGTTCCAGCCAATATGATCCAATATTCTGCTTTGTTGCTGATGATTGCTCAAGCCACGGGCTTTGAGCCGTACGAGTATGTGCACAGCTTTTCTGATGCCCACATTTATGTCGATCAGCTCGAAGCAGTAGAGACAATGCTCAAGCGCGAACCAGTGCCACTGCCTCAAATGGTGCTCAAGAGTAAAAGCACAGATTTGTTTTCATTCCGCCACACTGATTTTGAGCTCAAAAACTATCAGCCACATCCAGGAATCAGGCAAATTCCAGTGGCGATCTAGGACTTCTATGTCTGACATGAAGCAACAATTGGTTGACATCGACAACGCGCGTGTACCTGAGCAACTTGCAGAAATGCAGCAAATCCTGCGCGAGGGACATTGTCCGTTTTGTCCGGAGCATTTGGCAAAACACCACAAGGATCCAATCGTACGGGAAACAAAGTATTGGTTGTTAACGCCCAATCAGTGGCCATACAAGCACACAAAAGTACATCTTCTGGCAATCTATAAACAACACGCTGTAGATCTAGTAGAGATCGACCCAGAAGCTGGTCAGGATTTGTTGGAACTTATGCAGTGGGCTTCACGGGAGTATCAGGTGCTCGGCGGTGCCTTTGCCATGCGGTTTGGCGATACCAACTACTCGGCAGGATCGGTTAATCACATTCATGCACAGTTTATACAACCGGACTTGGACGATCCTGAGTATCAACCGGTGCGGATTAAGGTTGGAAAGTCGAAGGAGTGAGTTTAGCGATTGCAACTTCTGCTTCTTGTAAGACATCCAACCCATCGAGAACTGCATATCCCTCGCTAAAATACACCTTTTTTACGCCTGCCTGCGCGATCAACTTGGCACAGGTGGGGCAAGGAAAAGTGGTGACGTACAGGCTGGCACCCTGGGTAGCAACTCCTTGTTTGGCTGCCGCAGCGATAACTGCTGCCTCAGCGTGAATAGCAGTCGTTAACTCAATATGTTCACCTTTGTGAAAGTTTGCTCGCGGATCACCAGCAACGTACGGTGAATGAGCCGAGGGCAGGTGATGATTGTGGTCACTCAACACAGTTTGCCCATCTTTGGTAACTAAAACTGCACCTACTTGTCGCCACCAGTCAGAGCTTTTTTCTGCCTCTATCTGGGCTTTTGCAAACAGTGTTTGTTCTATTTGACTGGCCGAAACAGTCGCAATGTTGTCCAAGCGGTCAGGTGCCAAGGATTTTTGGTGATCCCAACGGAGAAAAATGGTATCGTACCGAATAGTTGCCTCAGGCAGATACTCCTGTAAGACATGTCTAGTAATGTCCTCGTCAGGGGCGATGATTATTATTTCTGCCAAATGCTCTAGATTTGATTTTTCGAGCACGTGCACAGGCAGCTTTGGATACCATTGCTGTAATGCTTGGGCAATGAGTTTAGGCTCGAGTGCACGAATGTCTTTTACCAGTGGTCGATATTGTTGCGTGAAGTCGTGACAGAGCACATAGATTTCTCGGGCTGGCGGTGTATTTTGCTCAATGAACCGCCAGTATCCTTGATGGAGCACGGGAATATAGGCAAGCAAGACAGTGGGAGTAGCAGCAGATTTAGCCATTTTTTAGTTCTTCTAAGACCTCTTCTATAGTCTTGATCAATTTTTCGGAAATGTTGGCACTAATACGTTTGGCTACACCGAGTTGGACACGGCGGATCTTTGCACTCGTAGATGTGGTTGCCATTGCTTCAAGCACTACCACAGAGCCACAATACTTTTTTAGCTCCACCAATTGCTCTTTGCTATACGTGTCGGCTGTAGCAATGAGTACATCTGGTCGGATGAGTGTGAGCAGTTCCCACTTTGGTTTATTGAGTGGCTTGAGCACAACGTGGTCAACATACCGTAAGTGAGTGAGCATTTCTAGGCGTTCTTCCTCTGGGACTATTGGTCGATCGGGGCC
>CAZBTU010000056.1:5198-7343 GCA_964494905.1 uncultured Pseudomonadales bacterium
GCGCAAACCGCTTCGCAAGTTTCCACCAAGTGGACGAGCAAAGAAGACGCGGAATTTTTTACCAAAAGAACTAAAGAAGCAGGGGTAGTGGTGATGGGGTCAAAGACCTTTGATACGATCAACCGGCCTTTGCCAGGACGCGTCACACTGGTCTGCACTCGCAACGCCGAACAGTATAGCCAGTGGGGAGACCAGGTACGAGCAACTACACTCCAACCTCGAGAACTGATCGCAAAGTTGGAGGCAGAAAGTTGGGCAGAGGTTGCGATTTGCGGGGGGACCAGCATTTATACGCAGTTTATGCAGGCTGGTCTCATCAACAGGATGTACCTGACCATAGAACCAATTATCTTCGGCACAGGATTAAGACTTTTTTCTTCTGAATTATCAAACAAAATTAGTTTAGAAACCACACACCAACTTTCTAGTCAGACAATGGTGCTTGAATATGCCGTCACCAACTCGAGTTAAGTTAAAACGCTTTGATACCACGCTTCCTGCACCGTCTCGTAAGTCTCCTGGAGCAGCCGCACTGGATCTCTATGCACGACAAACAGTGGTGATTGAACCGCACACGGTTGGCTATGTGCCGCTCAACATCGCGCTTGAGCCGCCAGAGCAATGTTGGGTATTGTTAACTGCCAGGAGTTCGCTCCATAAAAAAGGTTTAATACTCGCCAATGGCGTAGGTGTTGGTGATAGTGATTTCTCCGGTGATGATGACGAGTACCAAGCTGCCTTGCTAAATTTTACCGACAGTCCGGTTGTCGTAGAACGAGGCGAGCGTATTGTTCAGTTTCAGTTAATGAAAAAAGTTGCGATGCAGCTTGTTGAAGTAGAACAAATGAACAATTCGAATCGGGGTGGCTTTGGCTCCACTGGTCAGTATATATAGTATTTTACTCATTGCATACCTACTACATACTGTGGTTTGATAATCGTCAAACACAATTCTTATGTCCCACAAAGAAACTCGCTCAGTCACGATTGCCTCAGGAAGCGCTCGAAAAGCTGAGCTTTTTAAGTCCCTGACGGCCAAAGAATATCGCTCTGTTATTACCGGGGAGGTTCTAAAAGACATTGATGCACTTCATGATGATCTGACAACTATCCCCAATGGTGACGTTAGGATGTTCGGTGAGAGAACACTCATCAGTCAAAGTCCTGGGCTCGATACGTACTTTCAACCATCGGATGGTGAAACCTCAGGGAATAACCCCCTAGAGCAGGCAGTTAACAAAGTCGTTGCCTTGGCGCTTGAACACTGCCAGGTTGGTTTGACTTCGGGACTTATCATGGCAACGGACACGGTTGAGTTTGTCAGCACCGCTGATCATCCGTTAGGAAAACCCAGGAATGGGTTCGAGTATCGAGGCTACGAACATTTCGTGAGCGAGATAAAAAGGCGGTCTGGTGCGTTTAAGGAGCTCAATGAGGATCAAGAAGTGACTCTTATTGCAACAAACCAACCTGCGATGCAAGAGGAAGGCGTATCTGAAAAGCATGATGAAAAAGGAGCACAACCCTATCAATTCGACCGAGAACAACAGGAAGCCTATCTCCTCAGGTACTACCCACCGGGTACTGAGATTATCAACACGAATGGCGTTGCTGGCCTGAATATGGAGCATTTTAGTGAACTGGTGCTCGAGATTGAGCAACTACTGCAGCGGGCATTATCTCGTGAAGAACTGACTGTTGTTGCACAACAGTCGACCAAAGTTTTGAAGACAACAATAACGTCTGTGGTCGACTTTGCTAAGTTTGAGTTTTTGTTGGAGACAATACCGCTTCGTGATGATTGTGGTGGGGGTGGTGTTTCACAGTGCGTCATTGATTTTACTGATGAAAATAGTTTGCGGCTACGTCTGGATGGTTTTGGAGCAGAGTTACTCCAGGAAACTGAAGGAGTTGATTTAGTTGCCTTACACGTTTATGGACAGATTGCTGGTTGTCCATTTTTGGTTATGCAGTATATGATTGATCATCTTGATGACCTGCCCCAGTATCAGCCTAATTTTGATTAGTCTATGTCAGCCAAAAAAATTGTTTCCAAAAAGTCAGGGTTTTTGATAAGTTTTGAGGGGGGAGAGGGTGGTGGCAAGACCACTCAATCAGCCAGACTCGTAAAACGACTGCAAGAAA
>CAZBTU010000057.1:0-7163 GCA_964494905.1 uncultured Pseudomonadales bacterium
TATGTTTGGTTTGGATCTAAGTCGGAAATTCTATGAGCGATCATGCCGGTTGAGTAATTCACACTCAAAGTATCGGAATATTTAGTTGTGTCCAACTGCTCTCCATACCAAATAACATACCCAGTATGCTGGCCTGCAACTGGGGTTATCCACAAAACCGCTGTGTTACCTAGTCGATCAACTGTAAGTAAGTGAGGAGCGGAACTTGGTCGGCTGGCTGAGCAGACAAACGGTCTCTGTGAGCTATGATTTGAACCTTGTGAATTCGACGAGGTAGTGGGAGAAGGAGTAGGATCTGCGTCAGATTCCAACTCGTTGGTTACTAAAAAATGCTGTCCATTGTTATCGTATGCTGTATTTATTTCTTCCCAATTGAGTGAGAGTGACTCAAATACTATTTTGGATCCATCGGGTGAAATAGATCCACTAGAGGAATTACCTGTACCAGCTGTACTTACGTCAGTACTAACGACACGTATGTTTTCTGAATTTACAGAGTAAACAAAAATATCGCTGTGCGCATTTTCATCACCTGTTACTAAATTTGTCGCTGCAGATTGAAATACTACTAATGTACCATCCGCTGAAATTGAGGGCGCAGAGCTCGTATCGTCACCTGCTATGGACTCAACTTGTGATACAAGAGTTGTAGTTTCATTGAGAGAATCGAAAAGAAATATTTGAGATGCATCTAGTTCAACCGAAGGTATGATATCTGTAGCCTGCGAAACATACGCCACAAAGCGACCGTCCGAGGAGAGAACTGGTGTTGTTGATTCGCCATTTGCTACAGTTCCTTCTGATGAACGACTGACCAACAGCACTTCTCCTGCTTGCACGTCATATATAAAAGTATCGCTAGTGCCGTTCGTATCATCGGATACAAGATTGTCTGCTTCAGACTGGAAGGCTACATACAGACCATTGGCGGAGATCACCGGGTTAACACTTTCGCCATTGCCCATTGCCCCTATACCAGGTGAAACCAATGTAAACGTGTCATCGGTTACATCGTATAAAAAAATATCGGTGGTTCCATTGTCATCATCTGCAACCAAATTGTCGGCCGTAGAATGAAAGACTATGTAGCGCCCATCACTAGAAATTGTGGCATTCTCGCTATTTTGGTTGGCAAGGGCGGTGACGACAAGCATAGTATCTGTTTGTCTGTCATATCGGAATATATTATGCTCGGCTATCAAAGCATCTTCGGTTAAGTTCGTTGCCATTGATTGAAACACTATATATCTCGCATCAGGTGTCATGGCAGGTAGTCGGCTGGCATTATTGGCAGGGGTATCTTCAGACTCCCTACTGAGTATCTCGAATGAATCTGTTTGTGAGTCATAGAGATATATTGTAGAAATAGGATTGGTGTATCCTGCTACTACATTAGTTGAGCTTGATTCAAACACTACATAGCGATTGTTTTGCGAAAAGGACTGGCTGGTGCGCACAGTAGCACCCTTGTTGAGGGGCACGTTGCCCGGTACTGGGTCGCCCGCAGCTACCGTAGTAATCGATCCGTCTGTTTCCCAAATAAAAATATCCTGAGCTTCATTCAAGTTGGCGCCATCCACATCAAGCATGGTTGCTGAGGATGCAAACACAATGGTAGAAGCGTCCTGAGAAATAACTGCTTGAAAACTTGTTGTATATGACTGATCATTGCTTCCAGAAATGGAAACCCGTTGCAAGCTGTCATCTTGGAGATCTAGAAGAAACACGTCTTCGGCCTCATTAGTATCTTCTGCGACTAAACCATCTGAGGAAGAGGCAAATACAAGGAATCGACCATCGGAGGACAGGATTGGGGAAGTTGAGCTGCCTGTCGTTGTTTCACCCACTGTAGTGTCCACCACACGAATCAAGGTATCTTCCTGGTGGTCATAGAGAAAAATGTCATATGTGTCATTGTCATCGCCCGCAACAAGTACGTCATTATTTGACGAGAATGTTATGTAGCGGCCATCAGCCGAAATAAACGGATCATACGCGGGGTCACTTGATTGCGAATTGTCAAAAGTTTTGCTGACAAATGTCATGGTGTCTGTTTGACGATCGTAGAGAAATATATCGTTGTGAAAGTTCACTGCTTCTGCTACCAAGTTGGTTGCAAAGGAGTAAAAAGTGACATATCGACCATCTTGTGAAATTGACGGGGCGTAACTGTGTCCAGATCCATACGAAGTCGCATCCAGACTGATCGAAATGAGTTCCGTAGTGCCAGCAGAAATGGAGCGTACAAACACATTTGATCTTGAAAAGTGGTCATCTGCTGTCACCAGGTTAGATGCTAGTGAGTGGAACGCAACATAGTTGCCATCACCAGAAATGACGGCAAAGTTGCTATTGTGGTTTGCTTCCTCTTCGTTGCTCGAGACACTAAGGCGTTCTGTTGTATCAGATTGTCGATCATAGAGGAAAATATCTGATCGACCGTTAGTATCAGATGGAACTAGGTCTGTCGCGACAGACTCATACACTACGTAGCGACCGTCTGCTGAAATGCTGGGTTGAATACTGTTGCCATTCGCAACAGTACCATCCGATTTTTTGCTAATTAGCTCAAATTCGCCAGTGTTTTGATCGAGCAAAAATACATCATGTGAGTTATTGTCATCATCTGCTACGTAATTATTTGAGGTAGAGTTGAATACAATGTATCTCCCATCCGCCGAGAGCTTAGGACGGGTTGAGTCTTGATTGCCTAGAGTAAGCGCGGTGCCATCCGTGATATCAATGCGTTCAAGTGCGGCTGCCGCTTGTATTGGGGCAGCTGAATGAGCAAAAAGCACACAATACAATGTTAGTAGTAGCGTGAGGCGGGTAATAAGAATATGCATAAAACTAAGTCATTGTAGAGGATATTACTCGAGGTGAATAGACTCAAATCTTGAGGTATTCGATTGCGGTTTGTTGAGTTATGATGCGGAGATAGTGAGTGCAAATGGATTAAGTGTGATCTTGCAAATGTAGCTGCTATTTTTTTATGATTCTACCTGCACCCGCTTCTTTGCATTTTGTAAATTATTTATAGCTTTGCCCACTAATTCTGCTGGATCTACAAGTGAATACGATTGTCCATTGTATTCCGGTAGATTTTGTAAATCTGCAAATGCAATTGGCAGCTCTGTGCATGCCATGACAACAGTTTCTACGTGTAGTTCGTTCAGAAATGAGTGTAGTTTTAGCAACGCTTCCTTATAAGATAAGTCATCAGTAAGTGGCGTTGCATATACAGGCGCAGTATTTGTAACTGCGTTAGATCGAGCCTTGACCCGCCAGATGATTTCTTGGACTAAGTGCAAGTATTCATCTTTACTAGTATCTGAAATATAGTTCGCATTGGATATTGTAGTCAGTGCTGTCGGATTAATCAGTAAGGAATTTTCCGTAGCCAATATTTTGCTTAGTGCACTGGTCCCTAATACTAGTACTCGTTTTTCTTTCATAGTTTCTACAAATGATTTGATCTCATTGATCGTTAACACAAACGTGATTCCATCAAGCGAGAGTTTATGCTCAGTCTCAAGTCGGTGGATTGCAGGTTCCATGAACACTCCCAAAGACAGTGTGTTGCATGAAATGGTGATAACTGTATGGCCGGCAGTAATCATTCGAGCAAGTGCATTGGCAAGCTCAGCTGCAACCTTTTCAGTATCTGGGGTGAGTTCGTTTTCAAGAATTCTGGGTGAAATATTAGTTGGTATATCTGTTGATTTTGTACCGTGTTTTGAAAGTGATGCCTGAAAAAATTGACCTGGAATCTTGTCGGGTGAGAGAGTGCCAACTGATGTTATATCTATGCTGGTGTGCATGATGTTTTCATACTACTGTACTTCAGGATACTATATAAGGGTCACTCTGTTTAGATTTTTTCCCAAATCTCAATTGGGCCAGGAATTACTGTGAATTGTGGATGGGGAATTCGTGCTCCACGTTCTGTAATTTCGGCATATTTTTGAAGGCCACGTGTTCGAAGTTTATTCAGCAAATGGTTGCGTTCAAACACCATTTGCTTAGAGGTAACTGTTGCAATACTAACTGTTTTTCTGGATTGCAATTTACTTCGATCAAATTTGAAGTTTCTTCGTTCTGCCTCGTCTACGATATGGTGTAGGTATGCTGTTTCAGCATCTAGTGGAGTTGGGTGATTTTGAAGTCTGGGTAGCGGAGAAAACAATGAAAATGATTGAGGGTGCTAGGCTTATTGTAGATTCATGTCTTTGAGCGCATACTACAATTGATGAGAAACTTCCTAAAGTTTAGCGCATCTGTGATTGGTTGCGAGATGGTTGGTTTGCTTGGAACCCCATTTACAATCTCCGCCATCCCTAATTGGTACACTGGACTGAATAAGCCATTTTTCAGTCCACCCAACTGGATTTTTGGCCCCGTTTGGACGGTTTTGTATTTTTTGATGGGCGTTGCTTTTTTTGTGATTTGGAATCGGGGATGGCAAAAGAAGCAAGTTAAAACAGCAATCCGCTTTTTTATGGTGCAGCTGGTTCTCAATTTTGTATGGTCGCCAGTCTTCTTTGGTTTGCAGTCACCAGCAGTTGGGTTGCTAGTGATAGTGGCGATGTGGGTTGCCATCGTGCTGACAATGCAGAGATTTTACAACATTTCGAAGTTGGCATTTTATTTACTTGTGCCATATCTGCTCTGGGTGAGCTTTGCAACTTTGTTGAATGCCGCAATTCTGATACTAAATTAACCGAAAGGGTATATGACAGGGTACTTACAAAACATCGAGGAAATCATACTCAAAAATGAGAACTTCCGCGCAGTTGTATATACTGCTCAGCACATGCAGTTAGTGGTTATGTCTCTCAAGCCCAGTGAAGACATTGGTGTGGAGACACATGAAATTGTGGATCAGTTCCTTAGAGTTGAGGCAGGCGTGGGCACTGTTAGTATGAATGGTGAGGAGCGGCCTATCAAAGCCGGTGATGCGTTTGTGGTGCCGGCAGGGGTTCAGCACAATGTTGTTAACACTTCAGCAGAAAATTCTCTCAAACTATATTCAATTTATTCACCTCCACATCACAAGGATGGGACAGTGCACAAAACTAAGCAGGAGACTGAGGCTGATACTGCGGATCACATTTAAAATTACTTAGTCGAACTACACTGAGGAGTGGAGATAGAATCAGAATTCCAACATAGCTCAAGACAGTATCGAAAATTGCAAAAGGGCCGATGCGGTACTGACGGAGGAGGGTGAGGGTGTCCATGGGTGCAGTGTACTCCTATTGAAACGATTTGATAATGCTACTTTCGGTAATCTTCTCTTCGTACAAAACACAATTTTGCAAATAAAAGGAGAACGACTCGTTTATTCCTTCTTCGATCGTCAAAGAAAAGTATACTTCACTCTCGTAGTTATTAATGCTAAGTCTAAATTTTTTCCCGATGAATAAGTGTTCCTTGGTATCAAGGATCTCTATCACTGCTTCTCGCCAGAAAGCAGTTTCTGTTATATAACTTCTTTCAGTCAGAAACTTTGAGTGCGAAAGAGTATCTCTCGATGGTTTAGGACCTTCCTCTAGATAAAAGCTATACGTAATGCCTAGCTTCTTCTTATTACTAGCATAGCTATAGCTGAAATAGTTATTGAAGATGTTGTTTCCCATATCATCATAATCACGACTAAAAACGATGTAGCAAGAATTGAGCACAACATCTTTACTTAATTCCTTACTGGCTAGCTCTAATGTTGCGTTGTTATATGACTTAAATATCCGTTGCGTTGGTATCACCTTTTTGAAGTCAATTTTATCCTTACTGTTGAGAGTAGGTTTGTTTATTTCGAATTTTGCTTTTTCAACTGAAGTTGTAAAATTTTGTACCAACGACTTGTAGTTTTTTATTGCCGATTTTAATAAGACACTAATAATCAATGCTAAAATTAGTGCGACGTATGCAGGCAGGTTCCTAATATTTTCATACACCCATTCCAAAATTTTTATTAGCAGAAAAATTACAGCTGAAAGATCAGCAATATAAGACAATATTGGATCGGTTATTCCTGCTATTCGTTTTATTTTATTAATCATAATTAATGCAATTATACGGCTATGAAGAAAATACTGCTAATTTATTTGAGATTTTATTGTCAAGTTATCAAACTTTAATGAAAAGGAGCAGCTCAGTGAACAACACATGAGTTTGCGGAGAGGGCGTACCCTCCGGGTATTGGCCAGGCGCTTCGTATAATAACTTATCACAATACGTTTAAGTCGCTTGGCGGCAGGATTATAAACCCTTAGCTCTAACTCACCTAAATTAAATTCCCACTTTCTGTGGGACTTTAATTTAGGCGGAGAGGGCGGGATTCGAACCCGCGGTTCTTGCGAACGGCGGTTTAGTAAACCGCTGCACTTGGCCACTATGCGACCGCTCCTCAGAATAGTTGAATTATGCTCCATACTGTCACTAATCTGGCAACTTCAAAGATACCGTTTTCGATGGCAAAAAAACTACGCAATTCAGCATCATTACTTGGTTGCGAATTTCCGTGAAGTGTTAAAAAGCCGTTTATAATAATAAGCCACTCTCTCCCGGCGGTCCTTGATCGCATGCCTCTGCTCGTCCTCTGCTTCAACAAATCTTTCTAGCGGACATTTGTCGGCATCACGATGATGATGTGTATGTTCAAGATGAGAAATTAAAAACTGCACACCGTCTTTTGTGTGTTTAAAGAAGTGATCTTCACCAATTTTTTTCACTAGACCTGTGGAGACAAACACATCGTGCACATGCTCTTTAAGGTCAGAAAAGTACAAATCTTTGTGGGCAGATTTAAGCGTTTCGTACATAGTAATGAGCATCTCTTCACCTGATGAGTCAACTTCATTGATGCCACTGCCTACAATGAGAATGAATCGAACGTACTTGTTTTTGGCCAAGTAATCTATGATTTCTTGTTCGAAGTAGGCGCTGTTTGCAAAGAATAATGGGGCATCTAGACGTACTATTGCTATATTTTTACAGCGTTCTAACTGGAAACGCTCAGAGTCATGAAATGACCCATCACGATACTTGGACATAAAGACTACTTTGGGGTGAGCATTGCGGTAGACGTAGTGCCCAAGTGAGAATAAGACACCGAGCAGTATTCCATTTTCCAAGTGTGGAGCAGTGTACAGTGTAGCTGC
>CAZBTU010000058.1:0-7105 GCA_964494905.1 uncultured Pseudomonadales bacterium
AACTCAATTCGCTCCAAAATCCTGCCTGCAATAGGCATACTATCTCGTACATGAGATACATCTCGAAGCTGAGGAGTTTTTTCTAGCATATCTGAGACTATATCAGGTAATTGATTCTTGTGAAACCAAAAGTTCTCATCCATAGACTCGACTTGGATACGAAAAACCGAGAGGTACTGCGGCGTAAGCCGGTTCTCTCTCGGTAGTTTCAGATTGCACAAAAGTTTTGGTAGTTAGGGGTGGCCAGGGGGTGGCATCGGGCGACGGGGCAAGAAGATAAGCTCAAGCACCCGAAAAATCCCTGCGACCACCAGCCAAACAAATGCCACAACGATAGCCAGCAAGACTGCCGCCACCAAAGTGACAATGATGAGCAGACCCGTCATGAAGAGTATGGCCACCGCTATAAAAACAATAGCCAAAACAATCTTGATCAGGCCGGCCGCAAAGATTGACCCAAACAATCCTTCCAACCATACGACAGAGTCGTGGGCCACAAGAATTGCCTGGAGTGAAGCGCTACACGCTCCCATCATCCAAACCAGCAACCAAGCCAGGAACACCAATACGATGGCAGTATTCCTGATCTTTCGCCACCGCAAGGCGGCGCGCTCAGCCGGGGTCATCACGGTAACCATAGGACAACTCCTGGGCAAGGTGCAACTCAAGTGCACCCAGCGACTATTTTTTCATGAAACGATATGCCAAAGTTGAGAGCCCAATGGCTCCCACTATGATCAACACAATGGTGAGGATAAAACAGCTAATAATGAAATCAACCGCTGTCCACACCATCACGCCCCAGAACACGAGAAAGGCAGTCGATCCGACTGCCACATAGGGGAAGAACTCGCCGAGCTGGAAAAAGCTCAACACAGCAGTGGATGCTGTGGCCATCACTAGCCCAGCCACGACGGCGCCAACAAACCAAACAATAAGCCAGACGATGATGGCAAAAATGATCGCCAACACGCCTCTGATAAACCATTTTTTCAACCGCGCGTTATACGCTGCATCGGACATGACTAACTCCTCCAGGTTTCCCTGAAAACTAAAATTTATGGATTTTGAGACTACAGCGCTAGAAAGCCAGCGTAAGGCAAAGCTTTCCACCACTGTAGTCTCAATACCAGATGTGCAATCTGTTAAAGAACTGCTTTCCACCTAGAGCAACTCCAGATGAAAGCAAGCTCTATTATACGGCAAGATGTGCTTATTGTCAAAGATTATAGGACATTGATAGTCAACAACCTCTGTGGCAGCTTCTCCAGATAATATCTGGGCAATTTCCCTCTTGAAATCAAAAAAAAGTCCCGGCAAAACCGGGACTTCTAAGTACTACATTAATACTGGCACTGGAAACTCACGCGAGCACACTGGCACTTTGAGGCTATTCTTACGAGACAGGGACCCAAATGTTTGGGTCAGCGACGATGATGAGCGCGGGCTCGTCCGTTCTCCCAGCCGCCACAAGCAGAAATGGCTGGGCAAACACGAACGACGGCTTGTACTCTCTCTGCAAACCCCATACCAATAGCGGTGTATCGGCATCTTGTAGCGCTTGCAAGATTTCTGGGGTGCAAAACGGCACATCTAGTACTGGAAACATAACACCTTCCAGTATCCGATACGCTTCTTCGTCTGGTGTAAGGTTCTTGAGAATTCGCTGCGCTAAGTCCAACAGTGCAACTTCATCCCTATCAAGTACATCAAGAGCCGTCAGAAACAGGCGCTCATTCTCACTTTCATTGAGCGGTATCTGCACAATTAAATTCTCATGAGCTGAAGAGCGAAAAAAACGCACCTTTGTCTTCAACTCTATTGCCTGATAAAACGTGTCATTCGCGGTGATAGTTGTACGCATACGCATGTCCACCTCAAAGTTGAAAGTCCCCTTGCTGAAAGCAAGCGGCTAGAACTGATCGCAACACACAACCAGTTGTAGCCGCTCGTTCAAGAATCGCAAAAAGACACAAGCGCACAGACCAGTATTAAAGAACAAACACCAGCTCTCCATCAACTCAGGAGTAACTCCAAAGCCGAGCCGGCGTATAGTGATAGTATACTCGATCAGACAAGTGCGCTCAAACTAAGTAAGCAAGAAGAAATCAACTAGATCTCCATGTTGAATCGCTGCCGAAAGCTCCAGATTATAGCGGCCGCATCAGCATTGAGCTGTGGGTGATCTACTCCTGTTTCGGCAATAAATGCTTTGACGATCTGGATAAACTCTTCTGCGCCGAAAGAGTGTGATTTGTTGAGGATGTTTAACATGACCAAGAGTGGTGCGCCCTCAGCTGAAATTGACCCATTCTGAACCATTCTTAGCCCAATAGACTTGAGCCATGTCAAACGGCGGTCAAACCCTTGCTCCATTTTGGATAAAAGCCAAGCAGTAAACTTCTCGCGCAAACCATACTTGTCAGCAACTGCATATGGTCCTACAAACAAACACCGCATTTCGTTGTGAATAGCCTGACATTCTTCTTTGCGAACGTGTCGTTCGGGCGCAGTTTGCAAGTATTGATCCAGGGGAGAAACGCGTGCTGGTTGTTCGATGGATTGCAGCAAAGCCAACTGAGCACCAGTTAATTCGACTCCATAAAACTGAAAAAAAGCCTGGACTTGTTGGAGGGTGGGCAACCCCTCGTCAGTTGAAACACTTGGAAGTTCTCTTGAAGTAGTCATATGATTTGTTTTGGATACGTAACGACGGCATTATAGCAAAATTAATAAACTGTCAGACAGTTAATGCATGGAA
The DNA here is from genome assembly GCA_964494905.1 of uncultured Pseudomonadales bacterium. Taxonomy (GTDB): domain Bacteria; phylum Patescibacteriota; class Microgenomatia; order UBA1400; family PJMF01; genus CAZBMX01. The sequence goes on from CAZBTU010000058.1 coordinate 2,762, forward strand.
ACAAAAAAAAAGTCCCGGTTTTTTGCCGGGACTTTTCCAGATACGACGATTGGTACTGAGTTAAGCGGACAGCCACTGCTCCGGGCCGCAAAGCCACGAAGCGCGAATTGAAGTTGTGCCTGTTTCGCAGACCGCAACCACGAATGGTTCGCCAAACTGATAGGGCGGGCGGCAGTCGTTGGCAATAAACAGCATGCCAGGCGACAATTCTTTGCGCGAAACCATGACTTGGTAGTCTTGGGCAAGCCAGGCTGTCATCTGTGCGTCACTACACACCCCTTCAAACACCGGGAAGATCGCTCCGCCATGGACAACATTCATTAAGTCCTCGAACGATCGCATGGTGCTGAGCACCCGCACTGCATACTGATGCGGTGTTTCGCCAGGCAGCATATTGTGCGCCGGAATCAGAAAAACTCGATCTTCGAGGGTGGGAATTTCCACCAAAGGGCGGTACCCAATCTGTTCGCCCAACTCTCGGCGCTCCGGCATCCAGGCAAAAGCCAGAGCATCAGATTGGTAGGTACTGGCTTGAGTTAAGTTGTAAGTCAGATACCCTTTTTCATCAACATTCAATGCTTGTAAGTCTTGCGTATTCATCAAAGTCACCTCATATTTTGTCTGAGAATTCCTTTCCTGAGGAAAGGTGAACGCTACCTGCCAAGAGTCGACAAGCACCGATCACCTTTCCCGTTCGCCAAAGCTTCGGCTAAACCCCACATACGTTCTGAGCACACCAGCGTGTACAAAAACTAGCCGCAAAAGCTAGTCGACAACTCGCGTGTCAGAACAATTTGTCGTAATCTGGTAAGGAGCTTGGACGAAAGTCGTCCAAACCGTGCAATTCTACACTAATTTGTACAAAAAATATAGTTATAAGATATTTTAGGCGATCTCACGGCTATTAATCTGAACTCATTTGGCGTTTGCCTGCTCAAACGCAAACAGGAAGACCAGCTTGCCACTCCAGCGCTCGAGCCACACATGGTACCCTGTCAGGTCAAACTGATTAACGATCTCGTATACCTGAGCATCTTCTGCCCAAGCTATTCGTCGCCCGGCTGCCGCGTCAAAAGGAACTTCCTGGATCAGAATTTCCCCTAAGCTTTCTTCTGGAAGAGAGTGCATGAGCAGGAATCGAAACTTGTCAGGCTTAATGGCGGCGAACTCAGCAACTTCTTCCAGCTTCGCGCAGAGCGCTTTGACGAGCTGCTGAAGTCCAGACTGCTCCTCAGCTGAAAATGGTTCGGGTATCAAGGTTGCTTCAATCGCTGCACTATGCAGATTTTGCCTGAAGATATCGAGCAGTTGCTCAACAGCACTGGCATCACGCCAATCAATCAGGTTCTTCTGATGCAACGGTGACTCACTTTCTTTCACATGACCTTTCTGATATGGGCAGGAACTTTGAATAGTATATAACAGATTCAAAAGACTCAAAAGATATCTAACCTACTCACTTTGTTGCAAGCTCACGATCTCACGCAGAAGCTCGTTCTGTCGTTCTTCTTCTGCTGGAGTTTTCTCCTGTTTGCCATCCAAAGTCTCAAGTTCAGCCGTTATAACGGCAACTTGCTCTTTTTTAGTCTCTTGCTGCAACTCGACAAATCGCTCTGATAACTCTGTAACTGGATTAAATTTATCAGATTGATCCTTGAGTACTAGATGCTGATAGTCAGTTGTCACGTCAAACAAAACTTGTTGAGCATCTTCTGGCAAAGTTTTATTAAAAGCCGTTAACTCGAACGTATTCGTGAACCGCAAGAGCTGTCGCATCAGTGCTGCCAGAGCCGGTTGAGTAAATGAATAATGACTCAGTTTGGCCCGCCAGCTCACAAAGTCAGCTCCTTGCAGCTGAAACAACAAGAAAAGCACTAAGCGTTCGAGCACTTCTCGCCTAGTGAGCTGACGAGGTTTGCGCTCTGTCTCCTCGGCCACTGCCCTGCCGGTTAACTGCTTTTGTTGACCAAATCGCTCAATGTCAGCCCTGACGCTTTCGAACTTCACTCCCAACCGTTCAGCAACCGATCGAATGTAGTGCTCTTGCTCAACGACATGGGTAATACTTGCGAGCAATGGGGCTAGTTCATTCATGATATGTCGTTTGCCTTCACCAGTGCGGCTATCGTGCTGCTTGAGGGTGGCACGGATAACAAATTCGTACGCCGGAATGGCTGCCTCAACACTCTGTCGCCAAAGCTTGGGGTCAGACTGAGCGAGTTCGTCTGGATCTTTGCCTTTCGGTAACTCAACAACTTTTAAATCGAGCGTCATTGTGCGCAAAGCAGCTATAGCTTTTTTTGTTGCTTCTACCCCAGCTGCATCTGCATCGAGTGCGAGCACTACAGTCTGGGCAACGCGATTGAGTAGCTGGGCGTGCTCTGCTGTCAGCGCAGAACCCTTTATGGCAACAGCTGTGTCAACATGAGCTTGAACCGATGTGATGACATCGAACTCTCCCTCGACAATAACCACCTGACCAGCCACACGAATCTGTTGATACAACTCACTCAAACCATAGAGCATGCGACTTTTGTGATAGAGCATTGTCTCAGGTGAATTTATGTACTTGGCGTCCTTTGCTGATTTTTCCAAAACACGCCCAGAGAATCCCACAATCTGACCTCTGTGGTTTCGTAACGGGAACATAATTCGGCCGCGGAACCGATCATAGTAACGCCCATGTTTACCTTTGAGCACCACGCCGGCTTTTTCCAGAAGTGAAACGTCAATCTTCTTTTTACCATGTAAGAATTTAAGCAGTCCGTCCCAATCCGGTAGCGAGTACCCCAGCTGAAATATGCGAACTGATTCTTGTGATATACCTCGGCTACGCAAAAACTGGCGGGCCGGCTCACCGACCTTGTGCTTGGTCAACAAAAAATGATAGTACTCCTTAGTCAAGCTCAAAATTGATAAAAGCTCGTCACGCAAAGAATCATCTGCTGTTCTGTGAACTTGTTCAAGAGTAATGCCATGTTGCTCGGCTAAATAAGTGAGTGCTTCATAGAAGCTCATCCCCTCATACTTCTCCAAGAAAGTAAAAGAATCACCACTCTCACCACAACCAAAGCATTTGTAACGTTGGAGTGCTGGGCTCACGAAGAAGGATGGGCTTTTTTCTGAATGAAACGGACACAGTCCTCGAAAGTAGGTCCCTGCCCGTTGCAGATTAAACCGCTCACCAATCAACGCAACAATATCGGCTGCTTCCTTTACTTGTTGAATCTGAGACATGTAGCCTGATTGTATACCAATTTACTTGAAAGATACTTGGCTATCTCTCACTCGCGCTCCCTGTGGTTCTGGCTCCAGGGCCTGAGCTCAGCCGTTACTTCGGACGAAGCCTCCCTGTTAAGTTCAGTTAACAAACCAGCAACCCAGTCTCGAATCTGGGCGATGCCTTGCTCGTGGCTAAAGAGCCCTTCAATAAAGTAATTCGTACCATTCGCGTAGATTTCGTCTACAGCACTAAAAATGCCCAGGCCATATTGAATCATATGCTTGGTACTGCCTTCCATGTATTCCGGGTACGGAATATCTGTTACCGCTAGTTGTAGCGCACCGGAAGAAGATTCTGATATCGTTTGTGAGAACTGGGTCGGTGACATACCCTCTGCATTCTTGAGCCGCACATATGTCTGACGAGCTACTCTGTGCAAGTCCCCATTCCACATTTCTCCTATTCTGGCCTCGATCATCACTCTGGATAAGCGAGCACCCAACAAAAAGCCCGCTCTATATGCAGTCTGTTCATCATCCTTAAGCCATTGTAACTGTTGGTTGAGTTTTTCGAGCGGCTGTGGTCTGGTGGTCGATAGAGGCATATGACCTTTCTTGTACATAGTATACAATGTCATACACATATGACTGACGATACAAAGACATCAACAACACCAAAACCAGCAATCAAACAGACCTATCACGCTACTCCCTTCAGTAAATACTTCAACGCACTCTCTGACATCGACAAGAACAAACGCTACTCAAGAGAGTACGGCTCAATTCTCATCCTGGGGTTAGTAGAAGAAGTCGGAGAAATGGCCAGAGCGTACCTGGCTGAACATGGTCGCAAGAGAACTAACCTTGCAGCTCAACGTGATGAAACATACAAAGAAGAACTCGGTGATCTGCTCTTAACCATACTTCGCTTTGCCAGGATCAAAAAAATTAACTTGGATGAAAGACTTACGTACTCACTGGAAAAAGTCAAGAAACGCCTGGAAAAACCTAAACAATAAATCGGTGTACGTACATGCGCGCAATTGTTCTCTCTCTCTGGAATGCCAAGTGGATTGTTGTATTCTCCTTGTACGTCAGCCTTTTTTTTCTGCAACAGACGAC
>CAZBTU010000059.1:0-6071 GCA_964494905.1 uncultured Pseudomonadales bacterium
GCGGGGTCATTTTTTTTGGGGCAAATTACCTTGATAACCCTATGGATCGTGCCAGAGAAGATCGGGGTGGATGGTTTGACTTTGCTAAGAAAACTGATATACTAGCGAAAACTGTTTTTCCCGATTTCGAGAAATAGTCCAGAAGAACTAGTATTTCCTTTTGCTTATACACTCAGTTAGTAATTACCCAACCTACACGCATGGTGTGTTGCACCTCTCAGGAGTAGTATCCGTACAAGCTTTTTTAATAGAGAGTTCTTTTTAAGTTATGCCAAAAACAAGCGTTAAAAAATCAGATTCTGAAGCAGCAGAAAAAGAGAAAAAACCGACAAAAACTCAGGTTGTCAGCACAGAAACAACTGAGCAAGCAGAACCTGCCGAGTCTAAGAGTGTAGATTCAACTGAAAAAATTGCTGTTAAAATAGCTCCTCAAGTTGCTTCAACCAGTGAAGTAATCGCAGAACCAAATCAAGTCACAGAAAAACCTTCTCAAACAAACAACTTCCCCAAGCAAAACCCATGGCCGGCAAAGCGTGTTCCCGTCATCCCACTTTCCTCGAGACAGAACTATGGTTCCAGAGGAAATCAGAGGCAAAACAGACAGGGCCAGAGTAATCAAGGCCAGAATCACAATGGTGACTCAAACTCTGCCATTGGAGCTTCCCACTCAGGCCAAACTGTTAAGGGATTTCTCGATACCTCTAGAGATGGGCATGGGGTCGTAAGAGTCGGTTTTAATGGCAGTGATGAGCTTGACGCCTATATTTCGACCGCCATGATTCGCCGATTCAAGATTCGGCCTGGTGACGTAGTTGAGGGTCCAGTTCGTGAGCCAAAAGAAAATGAGCGATATTGGGGTTTACTCCAGGTAGATAAAGTGAATGGTTTGCCACCGAACGAGGCTGCCAAGCTTGATAGACAAAAATTCCAAAAACTGACACCAGTATATCCTGATGTCCAGATGAAGCTTGAGACGAGTGAGGAACCACTCTCGACCAGAATAATCGACATGATTGCTCCGATCGGCAAGGGCCAGAGAAGTCTCATTGTTTCTCCCCCTAAAGCTGGTAAAACCACATTCCTCAAGGAAATTGCCACTGGTTTGGCTTCCAACCATCCAGAAGTACATATAATGGCTGTGCTAGTAGGTGAGCGTCCTGAGGAAGTTACTGACATAAAACGCCACATCGAGCGACTAACAAACGGCAAAGGTGAGGTTGCAGCCAGCAACTTTGATGAACCAGCAGAAGATCAGTGTCGTGTTGCCGAGCTTGCACTCGAGAGAGCGAAGCGATTGGTAGAGGTGGGGCAGGATGTCGTCATCTTGCTCGACTCAATCACACGTTTAGCCCGTGCGTATAACCTTTCAATTCCTACCTCAGGAAGAACTCTGTCAGGTGGTTTTGACCCGGCTGCCTTATTCCCACCAAAGCGTTTCTTCGGAGCAGCTCGGAACTTTGAAGTTCCGGGAAGTTTGACCATCATTGGAACGGCTTTGGTTGATACTGGTTCGAGAATGGATGATCTCATCTACGAAGAGTTCAAGGGCACTGGTAATCAAGAAGTCCACCTTGATCGTCGTTTGGCTGAACGCAGAATTTACCCAGCAATTGATGTGCAGCGTTCTGGTACTCGCCGTGATGATCTCTTGATGGATGCTATGCAGTACCAGTCAATTATGACGCTGCATCGTATGCTTGATATGCTCGACAAAGAAGAGCGGACATCAACATTGGTTGAGCAACTCAAGAAGACTAAGTCAAACAAAGAATTTTTGGCTTCTCTGAAGCTAGGCTAGTTTGAAGTAGCCTGATGGTAGTACACTGTCTGTTGGTATGCATTTCTTGCTCGAGCTTTTGTACACGATCTATCCCTTCTTTTGGCAATTTGTCATTGGCGCAATGAGCGTCATGGCGCTTGGTGTGGAGCTGATAACGCCCACAGTGCTAGAGGAACCACCCACAGCAATAACATCTTGGCAACTTATTTCGGTGGCGCTATATAGTGCAGTCTTGGCTGGATTGGCAGTGTTAGGGCTTTTACTTATTTTACATCTCCTGGCAGTCATCTTTTCCAGAGTGGTTCGGAAAAAGAGTAAAAAGGACAAGCAAAAATTTAAGTTATTACTTCCCAAACACTGGCAGATACTTGCAGTTGTCGTGTGGGTATTTTACTCGGTTGTACAGTATCAACTTTTTTACCCTCGACTTGAATACGTCTCATCTGTTGCTGATCAATTGACTGAATGGTTGGCATTTCCCATATTCATGAGCGAAATTTTGGGCTTTGGATTTCTCTTCTACATACTTCTTCGCGCAGTTTGGTTACTCCTCTGGAGTTTGGTTCCAAAGCTCGCAAATAATGTGGTAGCTCGATCGGTGTTTGGCACGACTGTTGCTGCCGCCCTGATCCTTCCGGTCGCAAGCATTGTTTTTTTGTGGGTTGAAGTTTTTATCGACCCGCTCAACCAACACACTGGTGTGAGGACATGGCAAAGTTATTCTGTGATTCACGCGGCCATCAAAAACACTTGTTTGCACGATCCGAATAGAGAAAACTGTCCAGCTACTTTAGAAGAAATAAGCTACATTGAGCCGGCAGAGTACCAGAGAATGATGTCAGAGGCTCAGTACGTAGCCTATTACTATGATCTGGAATCAAACCAGTACACTCTGATTGTCCGGTACGCACCACTTGCCGCTGCAGTATATGATCAGAGGCTAGTGCAAGAATACGGTATTGATGTGCATGAGTTTTCTGTTTCTATTTTGGGGACCGATCAGATGAAAGATGCCCCGGCATACTTGCGAGATCAGAAATTAGATGCCTTGCCAGAGTGGGAGTATTGAAAAAAGTGTGTTTAATCGAGTTGCGCGTTGCAGTGGCATTTTATTCGTCTCTACGCTATACTGAGGGCTTCCGCGCATGTCAGACAAGAGTATACCAGAACACATACGTCAGCTAGTCTCCGAATGGGGCCAATACACTAGGTTTTTGCGCCGATATGTTCGTCTCAGAGGTTATCGATTTTTCCGTAGATTTGAAGTTGTCAAAGATACTATTGTTGATCTGTTGTACCGCAAGCGCGGTCGATATGTTCGGCCATTTTTACACTTCGGGGTAGTTGGGTTGACGTTCATAGTCATTACTGTTGGTCCGTACGTGTTCGACCAGGCTGATGCCCAAGAGGAGCAACAAGCGAGCCAGGGAGTTCTGACAACAGCGGTGTACGGTTCAAGTTTTTACACACAGCAAGCTGAAGAAGTTCGTCAATATCGTGGGGGAGAGATCATAACCCATATTGTGAGCGAAGGCGAAACCCTAGCCAGTATTGCTGAGCGGTATGGTCTCGAGGTCAATACCATAATCTGGGAAAATGAACTTGATGAAAAGAAACCATTAAAGCCCGGGCAAGAATTGAGGATTTTGCCAGTTGATGGCTTGAGGCACAAAGTAGCTCGAGGTGAAACAATATACAGTGTTGGTAAAAAGTACGGCTTGGAGGAATCAGCGGTTCAGGTCATTGTTGACTATCCATTTAATGAGTTCTTAAACGACGAAACTTTTGAGTTGGCAACAGGTCAGTACTTGATGATTCCTGATGGCGTTCCGCCAAAGAAAGAAGTTGTACGGCCAACGCCGAGAGCAGTGGTGACGACACCCGATGCCGGCGCAGTTACGGCTCTGGGCACTTTTATCTGGCCTGCTTCTGGTGGTATTAGTCAGGGTTATCGGTTTTACCACAAGGCGATTGATATTGCGAATCGCGGTGGTGGTCCGATTGTAGCGGCCGACAGTGGTAGTGTGGTTGCATCTGGCTGGGATCCATCTGGTTATGGCAATCGGGTTGTGATTGACCACGGAAACGGTTTCTTGACTCTCTATGCCCACATGAGTGTCCTGCAAGTCTCTGGTGGTCAGAAGGTCAACAGAGGGGATGTGCTGGGCCAGATGGGAAGTACTGGTCGCTCGACGGGTACCCACCTTCACTTCGAGATTCGCAAGGGTGGTGTTTTGTTTAACCCCATGGAGTACTTGAGGTAATTGTTTTAAGTAGTATTTTTTTTGCATACAATCATTTTGTGCTGAGGTGGGATCTTTTCTCTTAGAAAACAAAAAAATGACCCCGCTTTTGGCGACGGGGCCATTGCGGGGTCGGATGTTCAAGTTCGGGTGAGTTTCAAAATTTTCAGCTAGTTTCTGCTGGCCTTATCAATCCTTATTTCTTAGGATTGGAAGCACTAAGAACGGTTGAGATAACAACTAGCATGACCAAAGCAACGAGAACTAGAAAAAGTAACGTGCCAACTGAGAAGTTGCTATTTGTCCAAGTTGTGCAGACAACTGTAGCAGGGTTCGTCAGTTTTGTGAGATCTGGACTGGTATCTGTGCTGACTTCCGCATGAACTAAGTCATATGGCTCTTCCAGAGCTTCAGCAAAGTACATTGCTGCAATTTCTGGTGACAGAAATTTTTCGGCATTATTGTGGATCACAAAGGATTTTCCCGCCTCAAGCTCCACGTATACTTTCACGCCTGAAAGTGTGATGTACTTTCTCTCGGTCTCAGCCGCTGAGTACTGTCCGTCACCAATCTCTTCAATGTCATCGTAGTAAAATGTTTTACCACACGCCAGCTCGATTGCTTTGGAAGGTGTGTAATCCAATGTTGGTACATTTACCACTAACGTCTCTTCAGCCACTTGTGGCAGATAATGGCGGTATAGGTATACTCCGCCAATTACGGTCAAAAAAAAATTGAGACTACAACAAAGATGCTGAGCTTTTTCATTTCTGATTTTCCTCATGTCAGGTCTCGAGCAGGCATCTCTTCCCCAATGGAAGGGCCTACTCGGTTTCCTGACACAAGAATTTCACCTGAACTTGGTAATGAGCACTCAATCAGATTGACTTGAGTAAGACAACCACAGTTATATCCTATAATTATAAAAGTAACAAGTATGGGGACGTAGTGGTGAGAGTATTTTTGTCTCTCTGTGTTTTTGTCATAAGAAACACTCTCGATCCCAGGTATAATAGACATATGATTGACTTAGTAAAGCTATTGTTGTTTGGTGGCGATGGGGGAGATGGCAGGGTGTCTTTCCGCAGGGAAAAGTATGCACCCAAGGGTGGACCTGACGGCGGAAATGGTGGGGATGGTGGCTCAGTTATTATCAGGGCAACTCGAAAAAGAGCGACTCTGCAACACTTAGCCAGCAAAACTAGTTTTGAAGCCCAAGCTGGCCAGATTGGTGGTAGAAAAAACCAGGCTGGGGCAAAGGGTGAACCCATCATTTTAGATGTGCCGGTTGGCACGCAAGTTATCTTGATAGCGGAGAATACTATCGGGGAAAAAAGGCGTCGACGTCTGGGTTTGGGTCGGTTATTGAAGCGAGATGAAGTGCCCCGTCCAGTCTACGAGCTGGAACAAGATGGCCAACCGATTCCCTATCGAGAACCTGATTGGTGTTTGCCACTTGGATCTCAAGTGGCGGCTGAGTCTGATGAAGAGACACAACAACCCGACCAGGAAAGTCAACTAGCCAGCTTTTTCTCAAAATCAGCCAGAGTTCTTCTGCGTTCAGACAAAGTTTTTCGCCTTCGAGTTGCAGATCTCTTAGAAGACGGCGAGGAAATAGTGATTTGTCAGGGTGGATTCGGTGGCAGAGGAAATGATATGTTCAAAAACTCGACTCGCCAAATTCCTCTTTTGGCTGAGTATGGAAGCTTTGCAGAGCGGAGGGGAGTACTCCTAGAGCTCAAGCTACTGGCCGATATTGGCTTAGTAGGCTTCCCAAACGCCGGAAAAAGCACACTTTTGTCGGTTGTCACAAAAGCTAGGCCAAAAGTTGCCTCGTACCCTTTTACAACCTTAGAGCCGAACCTGGGGGTGTTAAGTTCTGATTGGTATACACACGGAACTAAACAGACAGATGAAACACCCAGAGAGTTGGTCATGGCTGACATTCCTGGGCTGATTGAAGGTGCAAGCGAGGGCAAGGGCCTTGGGTTTGATTTCTTACGCCATATTGAACACTGTCGAGTTGTCCAGTATGTTCTGGCACTTGA
>CAZBTU010000060.1:0-6029 GCA_964494905.1 uncultured Pseudomonadales bacterium
GAGTTAGTTGGGCAACTCTGGGTAAAGTGGTTTCATCAGCCGATTCAATCTCAACTACCATCTCCATGCTCGCCAAAAAATCATCCAAGTTCGTCGCCGTTGCCGCATACTGGTTGCGGCTTCTCTGTTGAGCATACATTTTGCCTTTTTCCCAATCCTCATCAGTTAGCCTGAGGAGATTAAACTCATTTAATCCTGCCAAAACGGGGAGATACTGAGCTGGATTAGCTGGAACATCCACAACGCTCACTTCAGGTAATTCTTGCTTCACTAATGCTCTGTTGAGTGCGTCATCGTCAAAAAAAACCAAACTATCAAGTCCTATGTTGATCTCTTTTGCTATGGCTCTCAAATTGCTTGCCTTATCATTCCAATTAACTTGAATGGCAGCAAAATTTTCCTCCTGCAAGAGCATATAGGGATGATTGCGAAAAACTTCAATAACATCGTTAAGGTTGTTCTTACTACATACAGCGAGAATAACACCCCTCTCAAACAAACTCTTTATATACATTTGAAATTCCCAAAAAGATCTTCCTTCTGGTGTGGGTCCCAACTTAATACCACTGATTCCATCTTCGCCAATGACTCCACCCCACAGAGTGTTATCTAGATCGAGAACCAAGCATTTTTTGTTCAATCCAACTAATGGCCTCAAGTAGCCAACGTACAAAGCCATCAGCTCGGGAACAATATCGAGACTTACCTTTATGTCAGCTAAGTAATACCTTGTGTAATCAAAAACACGTTCTTTGCCAATACGTGAACAAAATAGCTCATAATCAAGCACAAAAACCTGGTTGTTCAGCTTATACAACTTGCTCATCTTGCTATTCAGCCAATGAACGGCTTCAAGTAACCCAAACTGGCGTTTATTTTCCAACAGACCCAACGGAGAATAGATTGGGACTTCAAAGTTGTGAACGATTATTTTTGCGCGTGTCCTACTGCACAAGACATCGATAAATGCCTGCAACTGATTGAGTTGCGATCTGACTTTTCGCTTACGGGTTGAGTCCGACAGAGAGTAGGGTAAAAAATATGACTCGCCTAAAAAAGTTCTAGTATCTATAAAAAGAAAAATAGCATCTGGTTGAAATCGATATAACTCACTGTCAGGATTTAAGATTTCTTGGGCATACTGCATGTAATCGGCAACATACAACTCACCGTAGACCCCTAACTGCGCTAACTGAACTTTGAGTGACTCCTTAAATCCTTTGGTTGTTACGCTTGCAAGTATTGCAACTTTAATCTGTTTCTCCTGTTTAGAGTACCCTAGATCGAGTGATCGATACTGCTTCAGATGCTCTGCCAAAGTTACCCGCTGATCTAAAGTCATAATTTCCTTTGCTAGGCTATTTGTGTTGTCCAAACACTGGGTGCTGCTGTCCGATCCTTTGGCAAATCATTTGTGTCAAGTCTCGGCAACTCAAGTAATGGGTCAGATTCTAAATCTGCAACTCCCACCTTCAAAGTTAAACCCAACCTGCAGCCACGCTTCTTGAGCACGGACAGAAATGCTTGATCATACATTCCGTATGGATAACAGAGTACCCAATTGTCAGCTGGCAATCCCACTCGACTCAAAACTTCGAGTGAAGCTGAAATTTCTTTCTCTTGTTGTTTTGGACTCAGTGCGGACAAGAAAATGTGATTATATCCGTGCCCTCCAACAAACATCCCGGCTTTCCTCATTTCAATGAGTTCAGAAATGCTTAAGTATAGTTGTTCTGAAAAATCTGTCTCATCGTCACTGACAAACTCTCTGAACAGTTCATCAATAATTTTTGAGCGCAACTTACTCGGTAGAACATGTTGCAGCATGCGTTTGAAAAACATGATCTCAGCTTCGTCATACCTACCTGATTGCGCGTGTTGAGCAAAATACTCCTCATCCGAAAGCAGTCGGTATTCTTGACGAGCTTTATCCATTTTCTCAAGTAAGAGCCTGACCAACTCTTCAGTTGAGTTACACACAGACACCACAAACTGAATTTTATTCACATTCAGCACTCTTCGTTCAAAGAGTGTTAGAGCTGTTGGAAAAAAACTTCCTTGCCAACCACGCCTCTTGAGTTCAGGAAACACTGTCTCATAGTGGTCGCGATACCCGTCATCAAATGTGAGTAATAAAGCATTCTTTGGTAAAAGATACTTTTTTTCTGTGGCTAACAACACATCTTCCATCCGCACCACGGTATAGTGCTTCCCAATATAGTCAAGTTGTTGATAAAACTCATCCAGCGCGAGGGCCTTGATATTAGGGTAGCTGCTTTGGAGCACATCCCTAACATAGTGATACATAACTATTGTCAATTTCATACATTAAGTTGGATATTTGGTCGATCTTGATCACCGTCACCTTTTGTAAGATACCATGGATAGCTTATATCTAACAATTGCTGCGGAACTCGACTTGTATCAACATATGTCATCCAGTTTATAGCCTTTCTCGTCGTATCTACTGGACTAAATAACACTGGCAGTTTGGTAACAGAAGAGGCACTAATGTCAAGATAACCCATTTCACCAAACTGCTTGCTCCATACATCCAAACTACAAAAAAAATCGATAAAATCGACGGGACCGTCATGCAATAACCCGTGTAACTCTCCAAGCAGAGCACTCGAATAACCATCTACAGCACCATATTCGAGTATCCTCGCAACAACAGAATTGTTGCCAGCAAGAGCGAAAGACTCCTTTCTGATTACCACATACCCGAGTGTTCGACTCTGCGGGCCATAGGTATAGCATTCATAACTGAAAAGTGGGTGATCTATATATCTCCAGTTCAAATATTGACTAGTCCTCGCCACACCAAATGCATTTTGAGGAAAAAGATCGTTTAGCCTTTTATCAAAAAACTTAGTGAAGCGGTGTACGCGTGTTAGCTTTTTAGGCTTAGATGTATCATAAATTAGTTGTGATACATTCTCTATCTGAAAACCAAGCTGATCGAACTTCTCAGGATGCACAACACCTACCATCCGATTGAGATTCCCCCTCTCACTCCACAGCGACCACTTGCTACATGCAGAACGCAAATGGTCGCTGTATCCATTCACATAAGTGACAGGATGATCCGCTGTTACTGCCTGGAGAAGCTGGATACCAAACCCGAAGTGACGCACTCTCTCATCAACTATTAAGTTCGCAAGTGCGGCCGCCAAAAAGGGTGTTTTACTTGGCAAAAAACGGAGAGGCACAAATCCACAATACCCCAGTACTTCTTCCCTGTGTTTTATAACTTTCATGGAATACTGTCCTGGCTTGTTCCAAGGTGCATGTAAGTACTGCCAATCAAAAAAAGCCTCATCGAGGAGGATATACTTGTGATGGAACTGTTTAGCTATGAACTCCCGAAGTGCAGGAATGTCTGTTTTTTTGAGTTCAGACACATAATGCATAAGTTACCTCATGACCAATCCACCGGAAAGCACAATGTTTTCGCCGTTAATTGAACCCGACTCAGAAGATGCCAAAAAGTTGATAACTCTAGCAACTTCGACTGGTGTCACCAGTTTTTTTGTTGGTGTCTGAGCTGCAATAAGTTCTTTGAGCTTGGAAGGCAAATGTTCAGTTAAGGCCGATTCCATGTAACCTGGAGAGACTGCGTTACAAGTTATACCATACTGACCCAGCTCCACAGCCAACGACTTAATCATACCCAAAAGTGCATACTTGGCAGAAACATATTCAAGAAGCTTCGGTGGCGGCTTACCGACTACATACTCAGTTAGCACCCCAATTATGCGACCAAACTTTTGTTTTTTCATCATAGGTACAACGTGTTGAACCAGAACAAAAAAGCTTTTCGCTTGAAGCTCCCAATGACGCTCTATATCTGCAATTGAGACATCTTCAACCTTTGATGACAATGTTGGAGCTGAGACAGAATGAATAAAAGTATCAACTGATTCCATGTCGGTGACTAAGTCCATAAGCAACTTAAGATCTGCTGTCTTTGTTAAGTCTGCTTGTGAAAGACTGCAACTGGCTTTTGATGCTGCTGCTAGCTTAGAAAGCGTGATATGGCTCTGCTTACTTGCGTATTGGAGCACAGCATGATCTGAAGGTTTCAATAACGAAATGCAGGATTGACCAATACTGCTGCTTGCACCTGTTAAAAGTAATTGCATACTATCGATACTGTACACGACACTCTCCATCCACAAGTACGGTACTAGTTCCGTCTCGTGCAATTTGTGTCTGCATTGTTATTATACGAAGTGGAATTGAAATTCTCTGAACTGTGCCTGTTACGACTATAGCATCCCCAATAAAAGCAGGTTTTTTGAATTGAAGCTGTTGCGACAAGTATAATGCTTGCTTGCCTGGTAAATGCATGCCCACTAGTCTAGAGAAAAAGCTGCTCAGTAACATCCCAGGAACCACTCTTTTCCCGAATGGTGTATTTTGTGCATACGATTCATCAGCATGAAGTGGATTAAAATCGCCTGAAAGCTTCAGGAAACTGTTAACCATTTCCTCCGTTAATTTGATTTGAAAGCTATCACTCAGTCCAAGTGAAATCTCACTAAACGCCAAATCATTCAAGCTGTGTGTCATTCCAAACTCCGTGATTCTTTAGGTGACGCTTGATGTCGGCAACAGTTTTTACATCAAGGATCTCATCCAACGTGAACTGCACAGAAAACTCTTTTTCAAGTTCGTCCACCAGAACCAAACCATTAAATGAGTCCCAATTCTGTAAGGTGTCAGGTGAAGATTCATCAGTAATGGAATCAACATCTTCATCAAGAACTCGGGCAAGTAAGGAATTCAACCTATGTTGTGCTGAAATGTTTTTTGTGTTTTTATTCATCGCACTACAACAGCAACTGCTTTGTCCTTATCATGAGATAGGGAAAGAGTATACCTGGTTTTGTTCCAGAGTACAAATGGTTTTTCATCCTCAAAAACCACTTCTATTGAGCGATAATTGGCTATCTTCTTTCCCAGAGCTTTCATTAACGCCTCTTTTGCAGCAAAGCGTACCGCTAAATGTGGGTATGGATTTCTTTTACCCGAGCAGTAATCGATTTCCTGAACTGTAAAAATTTTTGAGTAGAAAGAGCTATAGCTTTCTAATGGTCGTGCCTTAAAACGATGAATGTCTTCTATGTCAATTCCTATACCTGCAATGTTAACTGGTGTTGGCAATGGAGGAAGCATCATCAGCGTTGTGTTAGGTTCTATTCAAGATTTACAGCCATACCATTGTTTTCTTTGAGCAATGCATGATAAGAGCCGAATGCTTCTCTCGGTGACCCATCTAAAACAATCTTGCCTTTATCGAGCAACAACACCCTATCACAGAACTCTTTTACCTGTTCTTCTGCGTGGCTCACAAAAATTATCGTCCGCTTTCGCTGTTTTTTTATATCTTCAAGAAAATCTAGGCACTTTCTTTGAAAAGAGACATCACCAACTGCCAAGACCTCATCAATCAAAAGTATTGGTGCTGGCATCTGTGCTGCCACAGAAAACCCGAGTCTCATCATCATACCGCTCGAGTATCTTTTGACTGGTGTATGGATAAAGTTACCGAGCTCACTAAATGCAATAATGGCATCAATCCGCTCTTCAATCTGCCTCTTCGACATACCAAGTATTGCGCCATTTAAAAAGATGTTTTCATATCCACTCAGTTCATGGTGAAATCCAGCTCCGAGCTCGATAAGTGGCGCAACTGTTCCAATCGTCTCAATTGTACCCTTAGTCGGGTAGGTAACACCAGCAATGAGCTTCAGAATTGTTGATTTACCAGCTCCATTTCTACCAACTATGCCGACGCTTTCCCCAACCGAAATTGAAAATGAGACGTTGGATAGCACTGTGTGATTAACAGCCCAAGAGCGTCCACGTAGCAGGGAAGGAATTATCTCTTTAGCAGTCTTATCTGTTTGTACTGGAAATTTTTTTGTGACTGACCGAAAGGCTATGGCGGCTTGGTTATTCATAGAAGCTATGCAATATCGGCAAATACACGTTCTGCCTTTTTAAATAGATAAAATCCTCCA
>CAZBTU010000061.1:0-1486 GCA_964494905.1 uncultured Pseudomonadales bacterium
CTAAGCTGGCTCAGTCTGACTGCGACAGCATTATCACTACCAACTCAATCGCACACCCGCACCTTTCGCCACACATCACTGTTATTGACGCAGCACCAATCTTTATCCCGGAACTCAAAACATGGATTTAATATCTACAATTCAATAAAAACCATATGGCAAAAAAACAACTCACACCCAAATCACTTGACATGAGCAAGTGGTATACCCAAGTTATACAACAAGCGAAGCTCGCAGATTACTCGCCGGTAAAAGGCTGCATGGTTATTCGCCCTAATGGGTTTGCCATATGGGAAAACATGCATGCAATACTGGACAGCTACCTCAAAAAGCTTGATATTGAAAACGCATACTTCCCGTTATTCATACCGCTTTCGTTTCTCAGCAGGGAAGCTGAGCACGTCGAAGGATTCGCACCTGAATTGGCTATAGTCACTCACGGCGGAGGAGAGGAGCTAGAAGAAAAACTAGTTGTTCGACCTACCTCAGAAACAATTATGTACGAGATGTACAGTCAGTGGGTGCAATCTCATCGTGACTTGCCAATACTGTTGAATCAGTGGAACAATGTGGTGAGGTGGGAAAAACGAACCTATTTTTTCTTAAGAACTACCGAGTTTTTATGGCAGGAGGCCCACACTGCACATGCAACACACGAAGAGGCATGGCAAATGGTGCTTGATGGCTTAGAGAGTTATCGAAAACTAGTCGAAGAGAACCTGGCCATACCTGTCGTTCGTGGTAGAAAAAGTGAGCGAGAAAAGTTTGCCGGTGCCGACGTCACGACCACAATCGAAGCCCTCATGCCTGACGGCAAAGCACTTCAGGCAGGCACGAGTCACGACCTCGGTCAAAACTTTTCCAAAAAATCAGCTTTCAACATTACTTTCCAGGATGAGAATGGACAGGCAGCATACGCATGGCAAACAAGTTTCGGTTTATCAACTCGAACAATCGGTGCACTCATCATGACACACGGTGATGATGATGGGTTAGTTATTCCACCAAAAGTTGCCAAAATTCAAGTTGCCATCATTCCGACTGATTGGCAGGGTCCAGTTATGCAATCTGCGACTGAGTTGCACGCCGAACTCCAAACGCTTGGTGTTAGAAGCAAAATTCATACTGACTCTGAGCATCGAATGGGTTGGCATCTCAATGAAGCTGAGATTCAAGGTATCCCTTTGGTGATAGTTGTGGGTGCAAGAGAGATGGAAAAAGGAACACTGAGCGTCACCATCCGACATACCAAAGAAAAGCGTGAACATCAGCGTACAACCATTGCTAAGGAAATTCCTCAGATACTTTCCTCAATTCAAACTGAACTTTTCCAGAACGCACAAAAACGAGTAGAACTGCTTACCACTACAACCGAATCGTACGATGAATTTAAAGAAACAATGTCGAGCAAACGAGGATTCATTCGAGCTTTCTGGTGCGAAAGAGCTGAGTGCGAAGATCAAATCAAAGAAGAAACAAAGGCAAC
>CAZBTU010000061.1:1586-5979 GCA_964494905.1 uncultured Pseudomonadales bacterium
AACCTATACACAGTTGTATCGCTCTATTTTGCAACTGGTCTTTTCTACTTCATAGACTATAGTACCAATACATCCGGTGAGGAATGCCCACTGCAGTTCACCAGTTTTCGGTCGCTGCGGTGGGTTCACCTTGTCGGGTACTTTCCACAAGAAACAATCACTTCATGTTATACTGCCTTCATGGCAACCCGTCGTCTGATCGTTACTCATCATGCTCCTGACCTAGACGCAATTGGTGGGGTCTGGATTCTAAAAAAATTCGATGCCCAACACTTTGGCACAGCAAAAGTAGCTTTCACTGATCCAGGATCAAAATTGAGTGACGAACAACTTGCAGAGTACGGAGTGACACAAGAGTCAGCAACATATGTTGACACAGGTGGAGGAGAGTTTGACCACCACCAGCCTGGCATGAATGACAGAAGTGTCTGTGCTACCACACTCGTCTACGACCATATCTGCGAAATTCATCCTGAATTTAAAGACAGCAAACCACTCAAAGCTGTTGTTGATTTTATAACCGACATTGACCACTTTGGTGAAGTGTATTGGCCCGAAGCTGCAAACACCCGATATTTTTTTATGATTCATGAGTTAATACGCGGGCTTGAATTTCAAGAGTTACACAACGACGAGTCACAACTACATTTTGGTATGCAGTGTTTAGACAGTGCATACGCTGTGCATAATGAGTACTACACTGCACAAGAAATCCTTTCCGAACGCGCCCACACATTTGAGTTACCGTTCGGCAACTGTATTGGCATCGAAACACATAATGACGACACTATTAAAGTTGCGCAACGTCAAGGAACAATGCTGGTCGTTCGCAAAGACCCAACTGTTGGCATCATTCGGATTAAAGTCAGACCAGATTGCCCTATTGATCTCAGAGAGCTTGCCGACCGAATCGCGCTGATCGATACGGAGGGAAGTTGGTTTTATCATCCGAGTGGGAAGATGCTACTTAATGGCTCAAGCAAATCAAGCAAACAGAAACCAAGTCCACTGACGTTACAAGAAGTTATCTCACTCATCAAAGAAATATATGGAAATCAGGAGGCAGCGTGAGTAGTTCCGATTGTCTTTTTTGCCAAATTGCACATGGTGTCATTCCATGCCACGAAGTTTGGTCAAGTGACACACATTTGGCCTTCCTTTCGATCTTCCCGAACACCAAAGGTGTCACCGTCGTCATCCCTCGTGACCATCACAGCAGTTATATTTTTGAGCAATCAGACAGTGTTATTGCCGAGTTAATGTCAGCTTCAAAAAATGTGGCAAAGCGACTAGACTCATTTTTTGCCGACGTTGGTCGTAGTGGTGTGGTATTCGAAGGATTTGGCATCAATCACTTGCACGCCAAACTCTATCCATTGCATGGCACAGGTAAGGCCACTGATTGGCAACCTATGGAAAGCGGACACATAACTACCTACTTCGAACAATATCCTGGATTTATTTCTTCCAATGACTCAGACAGAGCGGACGACTCTGCACTTGCAGAATTAGCCAGTCAGATTCGTAACAGTGCTGAGTAATGGTATAATAGTGATTCTGCGCCGCCGAGCAGAACAAGCGTATAAGTAGTTCGGCACATGGAGAGGAGGTGAGTCTGAATGCCAATTATCATCAAAGCACAAGGTAATGATAATACCAATGACGTTATTAAGAAGTTCAAAAAAGCGATCATAACCACTGACATAGTTCAGAAGGCAAAAGACCGTCGATACTTTAAGAAACCTTCTCAAGTCCGAGCAGCAAAAAAAATCGAGATGAATCGTTTGCGAAAACGAGCTCGAGCACTCAAGAAAACTAAAAATATTTCTCCGCTCGCACTTCAAAGAATTAACGAACGGCTTGCAAGTTAATATTTGCAACACTGTTAAAACAGCCGCAGACATGCGGCTGTTTTTCGTTGAAGCTTCGAATACCATGTATAGAAAAACACCCTCAAAGCAAAGTTCTTCCGCTAATCAAAACACCTAACACACTACTCGCCCTTGCCTTTTCTCGGTTTGACTTTTGCCCTAATATTGAATTCCCACTGATCGCCGTCACTGGTGTCAAAACTCGTTGAGTTGGTTAGCTGGTAGTAGTTGAGTAAATGGTTACTCAGTGTTTCCTCAATTTCTTTCTTTTGTTCATTGAGCTCACCAATTTGACTATGGAGTGTGACCACTTGTGCACTCGATTTAATTTGGGCTTTTTTTTCTTTTACTTTGTTTGCGACTGCCTGTGCTTCTTCCTCTACTGTTGCAAGAGTAGTATCGTTCTCGTAGACAGACTTAAGACTGTCACGTTTCTCTTTGAGTTCGTCCTGAAGGCGAGTTAGCTGCTCGGCGTTGCGTTCAATGACCCCCTGCAAATATCCTAAAGTCTGTGCCAATTCATCAGATGCTGCCACTTCGTCATCACTTGAAGCATTCACTTGCGTCTGTGCGCTAGTGGATGTTTGTGACATTGCTTGAGCTGCTGCCTCTTCGGGGGTTGGTGCTGATGAACTATCTTGCATATTCTTCCTTTCGTCAAGAGCTCCACAGTATCGCATCGAACTGGAGTACGCAAGTGGCAATGATTTTAACTCAAAAAAACTCCTGCACTTGCACTCGGGTACACAACAGGCAATAATAGCAAATATGTCAAAATCAACCAAAATCGTAGCAACCATTGGCCCAGCAACTGAAACTGAAGAAAAAATTGAGCAACTCATCACAGCAGGAATGAATGTTGCTCGCTTTAACACCAAGCACGGTACCGCTGATTGGCACCAAGAACGCATACAGCGAGTTCGATCGGTTGCCGAACGCCTCCACCAACCAATATCGATTTTGCTTGACTTGCAAGGACCAGAAATCAGAATCACAATTCCGGGAGGACAACCATTCGAGGTAAAAGAAGGTGAAGCAGTGGTTTTTACCGCCCATGAAAACGCGACTGACCCAAGAACACCCATGATTCCAGCCATTGTGGTTCAGGCTTTACAAGAAGGCAAAATAATACTGATTGATGATGGCTTGGGAGAGTTTATCGTCACGAAAAATCTCGGCACTGAGCTTCACGCTGTGGCACAAAGTGCGTTCACTGTAGGCAACCGTAAAACGTTGAATACTCCAGGAGTTGTAATTGATTTGCCATCACTGATTCCTCCAGATATTCTTCTTATTGATGCTGTTGGTGCTGATGTTGAGTACGTAGGGTTGTCATTCGTGCGAGACGCGCGAGACATACACATCCTCAGATCAGAGCTCGACAAGCGAAACAGTAGCGCCAGCATAGTTGCAAAAATCGAGAACCAGTCTGCACTTGATCACCTTGATGAAATTATTGAAACATCTGACGCTGTTATGGTTGCGCGAGGTGATTTAGCAGTTGAGGTTCCCTATCAAGAATTGGCCTACTGGCAGAAGCTCATTATCCATAAATCCAGAGAATCAGGCAAACCCGTTATCACTGCCACTCAAATGTTGAAGTCAATGGTTGAGAAGCCGAGGCCGACGCGCGCAGAAGTTTCCGATGTTGCGAATGCTGTGTATGACGGCACCGATGCTGTAATGTTATCTGAAGAAACGACTATCGGCAAATATCCAGTGGAAGCGGTCAGTACCCAGAGGACCATTGTTGAGTTCAACGAGCCACACGCGCTCTCAAAGCCACTCAGCACCACTGACTCTAATCCAGCATCGTATATTACTCATTCAGCAGTTTCCCTGCTGGAGATCTCTCAGTTCAAAACAAATAATCTAAAAATCGATAAACTCGTGTGTTTAACAGAAACTGGTGAAACAGCTAGGTTGATTTCACGCTTTCGACCTCACATTCCCGTTTTCGCGCTCACAAGCAACACCAACACCTACCATAAAATGAGCTTGCTGTTTGGCGTGACCCCTTTTATTGTTGAGCTGCCAGCAAATGATAAACTGGAAAGTTCGGGTCAGCTACTGGAAAAATTGCGAGAACTAAAGATAGCTAACCCTGGTGAAACGATCCTTCTTGTACACGGGACTTTTTGGAAAAAACCAGGTCTTACAAACACGCTCTCCATTTTGCAAATTGAGTAGTTAATCAAAAGTTTGCCTGTGCCATTTTTTTAGCACAGCATCGATGTTTCCATCCAAAAACTGGTTGAGGTATTGGCGCTTTGTTTGATAACCCAGGATGTATTTCATACTTCTAGCTCCTACATATAATCTCGGAGTCATTGCCAATACAACAAACAGTAACAAGAAAAAGGGTAATGCCGGACGAAGCTTAGGCTTACGTTGCTCGAAGTAATCCGTAATCACAGTGAGCGTAAACAGCAGGGCAGTAATAAATCCTGCCAACCCATACCGAACTGACAATGGGGGCACATACCACCATATAACTAACAGTGTCGTAGAAAAGACAAACA
>CAZBTU010000062.1:0-5961 GCA_964494905.1 uncultured Pseudomonadales bacterium
CTTTTTTCTATTCTGTTTTCTAGCTGAACTGACCACAGCGACATGAAAATAAGTAACCCGTGTGCTAGAGCAACAAGTAAGACGGAGAACAGGACATTAAGTCGCAGAGAAAAAATCGTGTTCGTTAGTAGTAGCGAAGTTAAAAGAGTAAACAGCAACCCTACTGCGTGGGCGGCATGTATGAGCTGAATCGTTCTTCCCTTAGCGACTGACCAGATGTTGGCCGTTAAAAATAATGCATACATACCAACGCCGAACAAGCTTAAAACTGCCACCTGACTTAAAAAATGTGTCGGTAGTAAGAAATAAAAAAGACTGACGGCACCAGCGTACAAAGCCGGAAACGGAACGACCGTCACTCGTTCATGCGTCTGTAAATCATCAGCCAGTGCCCAAGTCGCTACGCCATAGGTCAACAGCATAAATGCAGCCACAGCCAGGTATCGCAAATCAAGTGGGACTTGTAACACACCAAATAGCCCAACACTGAGTGATATCGATGAAACTACAAACTTTTCTCGCCTTCTCATTCAGCTCCTAGTGAGTCCAACAAAGCCCTGCTCACCGCAGGAAATACTTGTTCAACTGCCTCATTTTCCTCCAAAGTCTCAACGAGTGTTGAAAGCTGCGCCAACGTGTCATTATCAAGCTCAAACGGCATAGTAGGTATGTACTCACCTGTCTGCAGATCACGTTCGAACAAATAGTGCGCACTACCAGGACTCCCCAATGAACCACCACCTCGCGAGAGAATAAACTTTAGCTCCGAGCTCGTGCGATTTGCGTTGTCGGTATGTGCCACAATTAACAAACCAACTCCACCCGGACCGAAACCCTCGTAGACTATTTCTTGAATCGACGCGCCGGTAGCTGTCTTCCCCATTCCTCGCTCAATGGCTCGCTCAATGTTTTCTTTCGGCATGTTAGCAGCTCGTGCTTTCTCGAGAATGAGCCTCAACCCAGCGTTGGACTTGGGGTCACCGGATTGACCTTCTTTGACTGCCACACGAATCTGTTTGGAAAACTGTCCAAAAATCTTAGCTCGTTTTTTATCGACAGCCCCTTTTCGATTTTTAATGTTGTTCCATTTACTATGACCTGCCATATGCTTTCTCCTTTAAATTCAAGTGATAGCCCCCTATTATAGCCTTTTGACTGCTTGACATCCACCTGTGACGATTGTATTCTTCCACAACGCGCACGAGCACATTAAGCTATGCAACAACAAGTTTCTTCACCTACCCAAACTCGCCAACAAGCCATTGCGGCAGCCAAACGCGGTGATTGGACCTCAGCGGTCACATACAATCAACAATTACTGGAAATCGACCCAGCAGACACACAAGCACTCAACCGCTTGGGTGTGGCCTATCTTCAGCTTAGTGATCGCGCAGCCGCAAAACAATCTTTCAAAAATGTCCTCGAAATTGACAAAACTAATAGTATTGCCAAAAAAAACCTAATCCGGTTAGAGAGCAATCCAAAACCAACAGCACCTTCGTTTGCTAATCATTACTTTATTGAAGAACCAGGAAAAACTAAAACAGTGGAGCTGCATCGCTTAGCTGGCAAACAAGCCCTGGACCAACTTTCAGTTGGCTTGCCTTGTGAACTTAAACTCAAGAACCGTTTTATTTCTATTGAAAACAATGGCCAATACATTGGTGCGCTCCCAGAAGATTTGTCCTTCAGACTTGGCAAACTCATAAACAGAGGCAATGAGTACTCATGCGTTGTCCGTTCCTGCTCGAATAATTCTTGCACTGTTTACTTGAAGGAAACACTTAGATCAAAGAAAAACCATGACATTCATTCTTTCCCCCCTGCGAAACATGCTCAAAACTCACTCTCAGACGTCGATGATCGCTTTCTAATCGATGAGGACATTCCAATCGAAATCGTCGACACCGATCAAGACTTCGAGAGATCTTTCGATGATCTGGAGACAGATTCCTCAATTGAAGAATAGCTGCACAAAAGCAATTCGTGTTTTTTCATTCCTGCTGTGTAGTAGTGGCTGGAACCCAGTCAGCACCGAGCTCTATCATCATAGCTGCACGATATTCCTCTACTTTTTCAGACCGCTCAATTACTCCTGAGCTATCAGGCACGAAAAACGGCTTGAGCCGTCGAGCAAGCTGCTCACATATCACATCTGCCTGTTGAGTAATAGTAACCTTGCTCTCCGCCATGGATTTCTGATCACTCGCTGTCCGAACCACCACTATTCCACTTCGTTCAAGGAATTGGCTGGCTTCTTGGGCTAGGCCCGATGTTGTTGTTGTGTTCACCACCGCTACAGGGCAAGTTCGGGCGGTCTGTGGTGTGACGACTGGACTCAGCTGTGTTTGTAAGAACTCATCCAATGAGTAGTTATCAAACGGACCCTTCTGTCCGGCTAAAATATACGGAATCATCGATGTTAGTCTCCCCTCACCCGACCATATTAACCGAAAAACTTCGTTGGAGTGTAACTGGGGTAATTGCGACAGTAACTGTTCGCTTGTTTCAAACGCAGTTTCATCAACGGAGAGTTGTTCAACTTCATCAACCATCACGTGCAACTGTTGGGCTAAGTGCCTTTTTAGCTGATCTGGCTCTTGGCTTCTTAGGCCCGAGAAATCTATTCCCTCAACTTGCCATATTGTTGAGAACTCTGGATCGTCTGGATTCAACTGAACTATCAAAACACTGTTCAATTGTTGATCATCTCGCGGAAGGTACACAATGTGACTGAGCTCATCCCCGACAAATAAAATTTTAGGAAGCACTGTGCGCAAACACAATTGCCACCCTACTACGCCAATCAAGGCAAAGCCTGCCAACCAACAAAGCAATATGCCAATTTTTTTAAGCAGGCCCAAAAATAAGTTCTGTCCACGCTGTGCCTCACCTTTCCTGTTGCGAAAACGTGCCCTTGGGCTCGAAAAGCTTGATACTCGTTTTGTACGAGGTACAGAACGGACTAATCGCGTACGAGCTTGAGATCGGATGGGTGAACGGGCAGTTCGTTTGGGCATTACTTGTTTAGTGTGAACCTCTCATTATCAGTTCTCGCAGCTGTTCGGTCAACCGAATCATAAACCGAACATTGTGAATTGAAGCCAATCTGTAGTAACTGAGCTCTGCAGCTTTGTACAAATGGTGCAAGTAAGCTCGAGAGTAGCCTTGAGTGCAAGTATAGCAGTCACAGCCCGACTGAATCACACGCTGATCAAGTGCATACTCAGCGGTGCCAATTCTCAGTCTGCCTTTGTTGAAGTCTGAGCGAAATTGAGGCCCACCTGCTCTGTCATCAAGCTCACCAACATATAAGGCACCGTTACGAGCCATCCTTGTTGGCGCCACACAATCAAACATGTCAAAACCAAGCCGAACAGCAGTCACAATATCTTGTGGATCGCGGCCAAGCCCCATTGCATACCGAGGCTTGTCTATTGGCAACAGGTGTTCAATCCATCCCATCACATCAGCTGTGCCTGGCATGTTATAGCCAATCGTCTCCCCTCCTACTGCGATGCCATCAAAATCAAGCGATGTAATACTTTTTGCTGATCGCTCTCTAAGCTCCTGGTCAAGTCCACCCTGAATGATGCCGAACAGTGCTTGGTACTCTCCATACTCACTTGTTCTTCCTTTTTCTTCCCAGTATGAGACACATTGTTGTGCCCAGCGATGAGTCCGTTCAATGGAGGCATCAGCCCTCTGTCTGGTAACATCATCTGGTAAACATTCGTCAAAAGCCATAATAATATCTGCCCCAATTGCCCGTTGAATCTCAATCGAACGCTCAGGTGTGAACTCATGAGTACTTCCGTCGAGGTGAGACGTAAAAACAACTGACTCATCAGAAATTTTAGCGGGCTTCAACAAACTAGTATTTTTAGCCTCTTTTTGATTTTTTTTGAGTTGCTCGCCTAATGAAAATACTTGGAAGCCGCCTGAATCGGTTAAGATTGGCTTGCTCCACCCCATCAGCCCACGCATACCACCCACGCTTCGCAGCACATCTAGTCCTGGCCGCAGGTACAAATGGTATGTGTTACCAAGGATAATTTGAGCTTGAGCACTTTCTAGGTCGCTGTTATCAAGCGCTTTAACACTTGCTGCCGTTCCCACGGGCATAAAGATTGGGGTAAACACATCACCGTGTGCAGTTGCCATCTTGCCAGCACGACCACCCCAACTTGAAGTATTCTCAAGATTGAACGTAAAATCAAACATCAATAAGAATCAACCAACTATACACGAGCACCTATACCGTAGCTGACGGGAGATGATTTTCGTTTTACTTCCTCAAGTGCTCTCGTACAAAGACGTTCTAGAAGACCATTCCCTGCAACAAAATCTTTTTCTTGACGGTACGACTGAGCATTTGCGAGCTCTTCCTGTCTAAAAGAGCCAGGAAGCTCATACCTGTCACAGATAACGTTAATGATGTTATCAAATGATTTGCCATCAAAGACCTCAGGCACTTTACCCTCAGTCTGTCTGCGTTGCTCAAGGTCATGACCCATAAGTGACTCTGCTTCCTCCAGTGCGGCCGAAATAGCACTCACAGATTCATCTGAGGCCTGATAGCCCATAGTGGCAACCAGAAAAACTGAATCAAGAAACCTTCTCGAAGGTAGTGGCAATCGTTCTTCACCCCTTTGCTTCAAAATAAGCTTTTGTCGTGCATCTAAAAAAACCTTATAGAAGCCATCATATTCTTTTTTTAAAGCCGTGTACTCTGGATTTGATCTGCTTTGATCCAAAACACCAATTGCTGCCAACATTTCTTGCTGACCAGTCGACAAGTGTGTGTACTGTCCAGTTTTAACTATAACCTTATCTTTATCATGTGGCAAAACAGGTGGCGCGAATTCGAGTGTCATAGAATACTTTCTTATAATAAGATTGTCTTGCCTGCTATTATACGACAGTTTCAGTTTCACGCAACTTATCAAGGAACAATGCCCTTCAAGAATCATATGTTAAACATAACAGACTTTACGTATCACCTACCCGAACACGCTATTGCCCACTCCCCTACCAGAGAGCGCGACCACAGCCGCTTGCTGATACTTGATCGTCGTGATGGCTCCATTGCTCATACAAAATTTTTTGATCTCCCGAACCTACTAGATACAAATACAGTCATCGTCCGCAACAATACCAAAGTATTAAAAGCTCGCCTGTTCGGCTACAAGCCCAGTGGCGGCAAAGTAGAGATCTTGCTCAACAAAAAATTGGTAGTCGCTGATAAAACTGCTGATCCATACGAGTTCTGGGAGTGCCTCACCAAACCTGGTCTAAAACCAGGGACATCAGTGAAATTTACAGGTACTGATTTAACAGCTGAGTGCATACCAGAAACGCCGGATAACTCAACCCCACCTGGCTACACGCGGATACTTCGCTTTTCCCAAACCGGCAATGTTTTTTTACAGACGCTCGATCACATTGGCCATACACCCTTGCCCCCATACATCAAAAATGATGATCTCGACAAAACCATCGCTCGCGCATACCAAACAACCTTTGCCCGAGTTCCGGGTTCGGTCGCCGCGCCCACTGCAGGTTTGCATCTCACAACAGAGCTGGAAAACACCTTGAAAAACAAAGGCATCCAAATCCTGGATCTCACGCTGCATGTAGGGCTAGGGACTTTTTTACCCGTCAAGATCAATGATATTAGTAAGCACTACATGCACTCTGAATGGTACGAGCTGAGTGAACAAACAGCAACAGAACTCAACAGAGCGAAAGCGCACGGTAAAAAAATTCTTGGCATTGGCACCACTAGTGTGCGCACCCTTGAGACAATAGTTGCCACAACGAAAGATGTTCAACACTTTTCAGAGCAATCAGGAGAAACGAATATCTTTATTTATCCACCATACCAATTCAAAGCCGTTGATCAGCTCATAACCAACTTCCACCTGCCAGAATCCACACTACTTATGTTAGTAAGTGCGT
>CAZBTU010000063.1:0-5959 GCA_964494905.1 uncultured Pseudomonadales bacterium
GATTAGCAATAACGCTCGCCAACAAACCGCCTTGTACAGCCAAACATGATAATCCACCCGTAGTCAAACCTGTGAGAAAAATGATGAGTAAGTTCATATGCCCTTAAATTTCAACCGTTTTTAGCCTTAAAGCGTTTAGTACTACACTGACACTTGAAAAAGCCATGGCAGCGCCAGCAATTGCTGGGTTCAGCAGAATTCCAAAAAAAGGATACAGTATGCCCGCTGCAATAGGAATGCCAACCACATTATAGAAAAATGCCCAGAACAAATTTTGTTTGATTGTGGTTGTGGTGGCTCTGGCAAGTTTGATCGCCTTTGGAAGCTTAGAGATCCTGCCGCCCAACAAGGTAATGCCTGCTGATTCTATGGCTACATCGGTACCGGTACCCATTGCCACACCCACATCGGCTGCAGCTAGAGCTGGAGCATCGTTGATACCATCTCCAACCATAGCCACACGATAACCTTTTGCCTGTAGATTCCGAATTTCTCTTGCTTTATCAATCGGCAAAACTTCAGCTATAACATGATCTATTCCTACTAGATTAGCAATGTACTGAGCTGTTTTTTTATTGTCTCCCGTCAGCATTGCCACTGAAATGTGCTGCTTGTGAAGATCTTCTATTACTTGCTGAGCATCATCTTTAACCGTATCCGCCACAGCAATATAGGCTAAGACACTCTGTTTTGTCATCAAAATGATGGGTGTTTTTCCTTGCGATGCAAACGAATGAATGATGTCATTGTCTATTGTCACTGATATATCGTCTGCTAGTTTAGTATTCCCAGCAAAATATTGTTTTCCGTCTATGGAACCTTTGAGCCCTTTTCCCTCAATCGCTTCAAAATTTGAGACCTTGTCTAAATCGATTTTTTTGCTTTTGGCCCTGGCAACAATTGCCTCAGATAGCGGATGCTCAGAATGTGCTTCCAGTGAAGCTAGCAATCTTAGTGCAACATTTTCTGAATAATCTCCCACCGAGATGAGATCCGTAACCTCTGGCTGTCCTTTAGTGATCGTGCCAGTTTTATCCATAACTACAAAGTTTACCGAACTAAATCTTTCCAAACTTTCAGCATTCTTGATCAGAATACCATTCTGTGCTGCCTTACCCACACCGACAATAACTGCAGTAGGTGTAGCCAGTCCCATAGCACAGGGACAAGCAATCACTAAAACACCTACAAAACTCAATAATGCCAGAGTAATGGCTTGTGAGACAGGAATAAACTGGGGTGCCACAATTAACCATGTGAGTAGGACGACCACAGCAATTACTAACACTACGGGCACGAATACAGCCGAAACTTGATCTGCAAGCTTCTCGATTGGGGCTTTGGAACCCTGGGCTTCCTCAACCATTTTGATAATTTGAGATAAGACAGTGTCACTCCCTACCTTTGTGGCCCTAACTTGCAGTGAGCCTTGTTTATTCAATGTAGCACCAATAACTACATCATCAATTTTTTTGTCTACTAGGATCGATTCACCCGTGATCATCGACTCGTCAATCGAGGAAGAACCACTGACAATGACACCATCGACTGGAATCTTTTGACCTGGCTTCACGACTATAATATCCCCAACGATTACCTCTTCAATTGGGATTTTTAGTTGCTGACCTGCTCGAATAACAGTAGCCGTTTTTGCCTGCAATCCGAGCAGTTTTTCTATTGCCTCACCCGTTCTTAATTTTGAGCGAGATTCAAGAAATTTTCCTAACGTGATAAAGCCAATGACGACTATTGTCACATCGTAGTAAGTTTGCCCCGTATTGATATATGCCATCAGCGGTTCCTCAAAAGCTGACACTATAAAGCTGTAGATAAATGCTACAGAAGTACCAATTCCAACTAACGTATCCATGTTAGCCACCCGATGCGTGACAAACCGTCCGACTGATTGTAGGTATTGCGTTCCAACTACGAACAGGGTGTATGTGGCAAAAATTGGTAGAAGATGGTGAAAAAATTCCATGACAACTTCTGGCATTTCCGGCCAAATACCTAGAGGTTCTGCACCAACCTCCCAACCCATCACTAGAAAACTAATTGCCACAAATGGTAAGGCAATTTTTAGCTGCTGCTTAAGTTTTGCCAACTCCATTAGTTTTCGTTCTTTGACAGACGATTCAGAGGTAATTGGAACCATCATGTCATGACCTTCGTGCAAAGTGTGCTGCGTCTTGCTTTGGTCCATAGTGGTATGACTTGTCTGTTTGTCAGCAGTGAGAGAGTACCCCAACTTTCCCACTTCTTGATTCATTTGAGAGATTGACGTTTTTGTTGGATCGAACTCTATCTTGGCTTTTTCAGTACCGTAATTCACCACACAAGACTGCACACCATCAAGTTTTTCTAGTTTTCTTTTGATTGTATTAGCACAGGATGCGCAATGCATTCCTTCGACATTGAGTGATAAATTATGGATATCATTAGACATATTTCTCTGGGTTCTGTTGAAACTTCTTACTACAGCCACTGGCACAAAAATAGTATTGATGCTCTTGGTATTTGGCGCTGTCACTCGCTGTTTTGGGCGAAACTCTCATGTGACACACTGGATCATGAACAATAGGCAGCAAGTCTCTGATGTTCAAAGCTAATGTTTCCGCTACCTCAGAACTTTCATATTGATCGATCAATACATCTCTGAGAGCATCACTTGCCTCAATAATTTTTGGGTGTGCCAAAGAGTAAATTATTTGTTTTCCATCTCGCCGAGTTACAACTACGCCAGCATCCCGTAAGATCATTAAATGTTGACTGATGTTTGCCTGAGGAAGATCAAGCATTTCATAGATATCAGTCACGTTGAGCTGTTGATCTCTCAGAAGCTGAACAATTTCTAGACGTCGGGGATGTGCAAGTGCTTTCAACAGTTCGGCTTGCAATTCAAAAATTCGAGTGTACATATTCTGATTTTAGAATATGTATGATCGTAGTGTCAACTGGGGAAATGTTGCTTGTCAATAAAACTTTATAAAAAGTTGATATGAAGCAGTTTCCTTATTTCAAAGATTCTGATAACTTGAGTAGCCGGTACGCAGAAGAGTTCCACTCTTTAGTTTCACTACTGTTATCACCCTCTTCAATCAACTGGCTGGTTTTCAAGTAATATGAGGCATATGTGGCTCTAATAAGAAGTGGGATAGCAGCCATTTCTTCTTGAGAAAGTGGATGCAGCCTAGAATAAATTGATAACATTTCCTTGAAGATATCGGAATAGCTATCCCAGTTCTTTTCAGAAAGACAGAACCAAGCTAAGAAAATAGACAGTTCAATAATCTTCGCATCCAAACTGATGCAACCGAAATCCAATAAGCAATAGTCACCAGCCAAGTTTTTCAGCACATGTTTTGTTTGGACATCACCGTGAATGACACCCTTGGAAAAACTGCCCAGTGGCAAGAGACGAACTTCTTCAACAATTGAGCGGACTTCTTCTTTTACTTGGTAGAAGCCTTGAAGTTCGTCGAATTCCCTGACAATATTCTTGTTTCCCCATGAGTCGTATTCTTCTTTGACTGGGAACGACAAAGTATTCAGCAAGGCTAGATACTGACAAACCTGACGCATATCTTCAAGTGAAGGCTCGGTGTGCTCAAATGTTACCCCGACAAACTTCTCAGTTATGAAGTAAGGAACTTCGACCTCGTCAGGAAAAACAGAAAGGAAACCCTCTTTTCCTGCTACAAGCTGTGGAACAGGGACGCCGATCTCTTTCGCCCTGATATGAACTTGCACAAGTGCATCAATATTTTCCGTATCTCTCCCACTCTCAAATATCTTGAGGAAATACTCACCACCTGAAGTTTTTAATAAGACATTGGCAGCCTCATAACCAATCAAAATTGGTTCGTACTGCTGTATGGTGCCAAGTTCTGGGTAAGTATTTGAAACCGCAGCTAAAAAATTTTGGAAAGATGCCGTAAGTGCAGTTCGCTTGAGAAGTTCCTTTAGTGATGTGTCGCTTTCATTCACTTGTAAAGTATATCAGAAGTTCAATTCTTACTTCTAACCAAGTGAATCGTGGGGATTTGTCCACTGTTTCCAGTTTTTCCATTTTGCTTGAATCCATACTTTTCATAAAACTTTATTGCTCGATCATTATAGGAAGCTACTTCCACCAGAATATCCTTGTTACTTCCCATCCATTCAAGTGATGCCTCAATGAGCCCTTTTCCCAAACCTTTGTCATGGTACTCAGGCAGTAGGTAAATTGCGACTAGTTGATTGAAACTTTCATTTTTAACTGCCGTACAATAGCCAATAATTTTCATATCATCTTTTAGCACCCATGTTCGTTGATTTAATTGCTCCATCGATTCTTGAAGCCGTTCAATAGATTCTGGTGTTAGATTTTTGGACACACGCTCTTTAATAGCTTCTAGCGTTATGCCTTGTGCTTCATTCGGATAGGTATGAATCCAAACGTCGTGCTGAACTTGTTTAATCGCTGCCGCATCTTCCACTGTGCCAATCTCGATTGATAACTGATTCATACCAGAAGTATACCAAAAACCTTATTCGATCTCTTGGCGATCATAAGTGATAAGCGTGAAGACGATAAGATTGTTATAGAATGAATGAAAGTTCGCACGGTGATTTTTCATAAATCATTGGCAACTATCATGTCAACATGTTAGCATGTTGACATTTTAACTTATTCGTTTATAATTAATGGTGTGTTAGTAAAACAGTCAAAAATTTCAGCAGCTCATCATCACAACCACCTATACGGAGGTTGTAGCTGTTAGTCAAACAAAACTAATCTTTTATACGACCTCCAAGTAATGGAGGTTTTTTATTTTTTAAAGCCTCCAACAGTCGGAGGTTTATTTTTTTGGGAATATATGAACAAAGAACAATACACACAAATACTGCTGCCTGGAGGTGAATGGCTTCCAAGCATTCTACAAGCCTTTGCTGCGGCAAATCTGGAACTTGAGACTGAGAGTCCAAGATGCTACCGGTACACACTAGTCAATCAAGCGCTGCCGCTCAAATTTGACGTTGTCAGATCCTGGGCTGTAAAACCGATAGCTGACGATCCTGATACTTTAGCTTGGGCAGGTTTCACCGGCACAGATATTCTCCTCGAGCAAGGATTGCGAGCCAGTTTTCTTTTGACATTATTAGAAAACGCGCCACAAGCAGCACTCTTCCTCGGGACCACTCCAAACTACCCTGGTGATGTGGGAAACCAGTTGAGCTTAGAGAACTCAACGATTTATACCACTTATCCGAACATCACGACCTGGTATCTAAAAAAAACTAGTCAGCTCAGAGTGAAAGTAAAATATTGCGCCGGAAAAATTGAGGGACTATGGCGTGTTGACCCAAAGAATTGGGCAGTACTAGATATTTCAGCCACTGGTGAAACCGCTGAGAAAAACAAGATTAAAAAAAGGAAAAAAATTATGACACCAAGTGTTGGCGGCTACATGAGTCCTCAAGCACCAGCGAGGGACAGAGAACGTGTCAGCGACTTAGAAGAACTATTATATTTAGCCAATCGTGGGGGGAATTAGTATGTCCATCAAAATTTTTAATTACAATACTTTGCCAAAAAATGATTTTGAGAGACTGTTTTCTCGCTCCAGCATCAGCTACGACGCTTTAAAAGCCGAGATTAGACCAGCAATTGATGAGGTGATGCAAAAGGGTGACAAAGCAATTCTAAAAAAATATACAAAAAGAAAAATTCCAGTTTCCACCCTTTTAGTCAATGATGCCGAGTTTTCTGAGGCCCAAAAAAAAGTTTCAGCTGATTTCCTCCAGGCACTCGCTACTGCTAAATCAAATGTAGAGTCTGTGTGCTTGGCGCAACGAAAATCTTTAGAAGACAATTCTAGAGTTGAAAAGAACGGAGTTGCAGTTTGGAGGGAGTGGCGATCACTCGATACTGTGGGCATTTACGCTCCGGGTGGAAGAGCGAACTATCCTTCAACGC
>CAZBTU010000064.1:0-5759 GCA_964494905.1 uncultured Pseudomonadales bacterium
CATAAAAATATACGTTTGAGATGGAGTCGGTTTTAGGATGAAAGCTACAAACCTCGTTTTTTCAACTGCCCCAGTGTTGTCTCGTAATCATAAGGAACCCTGATTAAAGTACGGGCTTGCTCAATTGTTCCAGCGTTTGTTCTAATGGCTTGCCTGTCTCTCAGGCGTCCTACCGTGTGTGGTCCCGCCATCATGTCGTTTATTCCTCGCCGAGCTGAATCCCATTGTTCAGGGGACATGCTTTCCAAAGTTGCTTTCTGAATTTGTGTTAGGGCTTGTCTGTCACCCAAGAATACTCCTTGAAAAATATATTGAGCACCTTTGGTGTCGGTTCGGTTTTTCGAATCTGCTACGACCACCTGCGAGAAAGGGTCAATATGCCATTTACTTCCCAACTTAAGCCGCAGTTCGTCATTGATATCTTTCACTGCTTCATTGTCGTTAACGACCAAAGCAAGATCAACGTCACTATCGTCTTTTCGATAGCCCTCTGCTGTACTCCCGTACAAGACTATACCTATAAGTTTGCCTGGGTGGCGTTTGTTGATTTCTCCGATTGCCTCGTTAAGAGCGTTAAGAAGAGAGATAAGATTTTCTGGGCTGGTTGTTGCAAACAGTGGCTTGATTCCCCACAGCAGTTCGTTCTCCCTGGTCAGAGTATTCGTATCAACATTTTCTCCTTGATTTTTTCCTGACATTGCCCACTCAACTTTAACTAGGGATGCAATCACTTTATGCGGAGACTGTTCCAAAACCTCGAGAATTGGTAGAGCTTGCTTTCCAAGTTGTGCTAAGGCAGTTATGACAACATTTTTTGAATCAACAGTAGCCTCACTGAGATAGGTGTAGACAACTTCCAAAGGGTTAGCAGCTGACCGTATTTTTTCGTACAGTAGCAATGATTTTGCTTCGTTGCTGGTTCTCTTGTAGGTGCTCAGAGCAGCGGTTTCTAGGAATTGTCTTGCCTCTGGTTCAGAGTAGTACGAATGGATAGTATTCACTATAGTCCTCAGTAGATCATCGTCTGATTCAACACGCCACATATCATCTAAAATAGGTTTAACGACAGCAAATGACTTATTGCTTAATGCGAACACTGATGCTCTTCTGACCCTGTTTGATTTGTCTCGGATCATTATTTTTATCAAGGGCAAAGCTGTTAGATCAGATTGCTGAAGCAGTAGTGCTACGTTGAGTCGTCTGTGTAGATCAGGATGATGAACTAACTGGCTGAGGACTGTATATGTTTTTTCATCCAACCTACTGATGAGATGTGGGTGAGCGATAAGTATATTAAATGCAGCTTCAGCAACAACAAAGTCACGGTGCGTAAGAAGTGGTAGCAGGACATCAGTGTCGGGTTCTTGATTATCAGCACTTATCAATTCTAGGAGTAACTTCCTGTTCGAGTCCAAGGGCAACAGCATGGTTTGGTACGGCTTAGCCTCCAGTGATTGTTTGACGCTTTCAATAACCTTTTTTGGGGCACTGAGTTCATTCATCATATGAAATTCTTTTGTGAGCTGCTGCTTGGGAAAACGGCTCTTTATTTTAAAACCATTGTACCGCAAAGTTTCCGATCCACTTTCTTGATTCTTACATATAGCCGTTACAATAGTATGCTATGAGTTTGCGGTTTGTGTTGCTAGTAAGTATTGTAGGAGTGTTAGTCAGCACCCTTGCGGTCGTTCGATTCTGGAGTGACTTTGTTCCTCTGTCACCTGCTGCCGATATAAGTGTAGATATTGAGCAGATACCCGATGAGGAGTGGCAAACTGGACAGCCTCAGGATTTGCTTGTCGAGTTACCCCTACCACCACCAGTCGCATCGTTGGATGGGGGAATACATGTCTTCCAAACCTTCAACAACTGTGGGCCAGCCGCACTGAGTATGGCCTTATCGTTTCACGACACATTCATCTCTCAACAGGAGCTTGGTCAGCAGCTCAGACCCTACCAACGTCCAAATGGTGACAACGATGATAAGTCGGTTACGCTCTCAGAGTTACGAGCGATTGCTGAAGATCGTGGTTTCACTGCCTATCATCGACCTTCGGGCGATATTGCCATGATTGAGCAGTTTGTTAGTCATGGTATGCCTGTGATTACTCGAACATGGTTGCGTCCAGGTGAAGACATTGGTCACTACCGAGTGATCAAAGGCTATGATCGAACCCAACAACTGCTTTTTCAGGATGACTCGCTACAAGGCAAGGGATTAGCGTACAAGTATGAAGATTTTCTTGATTTATGGAGTGCGTTCAACTACGAATTCTTGGTAGTGGTTCCGCATGGCAAGCAAGAGATAGCTGAGGGAATTTTGGCTGAGAGAAAGGATATGAAGGATGCGTGGCAGCTCGCACTAGACCTAGCTAATCAGCAACTTTCAGCGAACAGCTCAGACAAGTACGCGCTATTTAACCAGTCAGTCGCTCACTACTACCTGGGAAATTATCAGCAGGCTGTTAGAGCATACGAGGCCGTTGATGAAGTGCTGCCGAACAGAATGCTGTGGTACCAAATTGAGCCACTTCTTGCTTACTATCAAATTGGAGATCACACGAAGGTCTTTGAATTGATTGATGGCATCTTCTCATCCCAGAACAGAGCTTTTTCTGAGCTCTATTACTTGCAGGGGAGGATGTACCTTCAGCAGGGAAGGGACGAGCTGGCGCAAAGCGCGTTTGAGCAAGCAAGAATTTATAACACCAGCGAGTACTGGAAGGCGAATATTGTTGGGCTTGTTGAAGAGCAATGAGTAAGTCTCGGCACTCACTTGGGTGACAACACCCAGGTATTCAGTCATCTATTGCTTTTTTGTTAATGCCCTTTGAGAATAAGCCTCCTTCAGCAAGTGAGCTGAGCTCCTGGTCAGCTTCCTTCTCCTCTTTCAAAGATCTTTCCAATTCGTCAGCAACATCATTAAGTTCTAGCTGACGTGCAAACTGCAAAGCTGATCCATATGCAGCGATCTCGTAATGCTCAATTTTTTGAGCAGATGCAATTATTGCAGCATCCTTTGTATTGATATCTAAAATTGATTCCAACCCATTTTGTGCTTCAGAAACAATCCCTTTCATTCCTACACAGACAGCTCCATCTTTTTCTGCGTTGAGGTTACCATCGATCAGCTCCAGGCTTCGAAGTTGCTCTCTTGTTACTTCCAAGTGGTTTTGCAGCGCAGACTTAAGTTCTTCGCTATTGGCAGAGTTAATCAGAATCGGCAAGCAGTCGATGATCTGTACTTCTGCCGAGTGAAGATCTTGTAACTCATGGGTGAGCAGATGTCGCAAATTGGTTATGTGCATGAGACCTTTCCGTTTGTTTTGTATATGTACCCGAACACTTGGCCGCACTATGCTGCTTTTTTGCAAATATTTGATGTGAAGTTGATATGAGCTGTGTAATTGTTTCTATGTGACGTTTCTTGGTTTACTCAAATCATACAGAAGCATAATTTGACTCATACATAGCAACGTTATTGTCTCGTATGTAATAAGTATTGAGAATGCTGGGGACTGTTTGGTTGTGAGATGTATCGTTCGTCATAAGGACAAGTCTCAAAGGTTGAAAATGGAAGAAAGAGAACAGAAGAAAGGTAATATGGCGAAATCAGACTACAAATCGGAGTTAGAGAAACGTAACAGTATCATGATGTGGTTGGCGGTCATAATGTCGGCCCTTTCACTTCTGATCGCAACAGCTAGTTATCTTCGTACTGATAGTCAGCCCCAGCTGAGTGTAGAAAGAGAATGGCAGGATGTCAATGCAACGACGCAGAGACAACTTGCACAACTACGGGCTCAACTGCAACTCGAACGATTACGAGCTCAAGTCGAGACGCAAGATGTTGTGGAAAACACTGAAGTGCAAATCAGCGCGCTTCGCCGAGATATTGAGGTGGCATTTGAGGGATTAAGCCTCGATGTCGAATCGAGTCTTAATCAGCTGGAACAACAACTCAGAGCTAATAGCACAGATGCTCTCCTAACTATTGAGAGTTTGCTGGTTGAAGTGAGAAGGGATGTCAGAAGTGATGAAGGCAATGAGTAGTGAACAAGGTTTAGTAAGTTAAACAATAAATGAGAAAGGAACAAAAATGAAGCGCTTAACAGTAGGCCTATTTAGTAACAAGCAATCCGCTGGTGAAGCGGTCTCTGAACTCAATGCAGCAGACTATACTGACAAAATCTCGCTTATTGTCAAAGATGAGAACGGTGGTGAGGTTAGAGCACACCAGGTAAAGCAGAATGTAAGTGGATCAGCTACGGTCGTTGGTGCCGCAACTGGTGCAACGCTGGGTGCTCTTGGTGGAATCTTAGCTTTAGCAACTCCTGTCGTCGTAGCCGGGGTGGGCGCGCTGTTAGTGGGAGGTCCAATTTCTGCATTGATTGGTGCTGCAGTAGGCGCTGTTACTGGTGCGCTTGTCGCAGTGCTTGTTGACCTTGGATTGCCTGAAGAGCAAGCGCGTATGTACCAACACCGAATTTTTGCCGGTGCGGTTTTAGTAGCCGTGACGACAGGTGTTGAGGATGAGCAAGAAGTACGGGCAGTGCTGCAGAAGCACGGTGCCGAAGAAGTAACTTCACTACACCTGCATCACGACTAAGAATTGTAACGGAACATGTCTATGCCATATAAAAACAATAGGGACCTGCCAGAGTCAGTAAAAGACAATATCCCTGAACATGCACAAGATATTTACAGGGAAGCGTTCAACAGTGCTGTCAAGCAATATGGCAAGGAAGAACAAGCACACAAAGTGGCGTGGGCAGCAGTTAAGCACAAATATTATAAGGATGAGACCGGTGATTGGGTAGCAAAAGGTAAAGAAGAGTAACATTTTGTAAAAAAGAAGGGCAAAAATGAATAACACAACGCAACAGGATCGCCACTCAGATGTTGAAGCGCTTAAGTCAGAGGTCGATCAAAAAATCGAATCATTTAAAGCCGAAATTGATCAGTGGTTTGATACGAAGAGCCTGAAAATGGACGACTCAAATGGTCTAGATTGGCAAGAAAATTTTAGACACAAGCGCGATGAAATCGAGGCGATGATGAGTCGTTATGCCAGCGATGTTAGTGAGGCGCGAAGTGACGCGGCCGACAGTTGGTCCGAGTTTCGAGTGAATGCGAAGGATAAGCTAGATATGCTGCAGAACCGAGCTGAAGAACTTTGGAATCGAGCAACTGCGTAAAAGTACCACAACCGATATCTTTCGCCAGACCTCTTTAGGAGGTCTGGCTTTGTTTGTAAGAGGATCCAGTTTAGTCGTTGTATACTATGTTCATTGCGTGAAATGATGCCCTAGATTGTAGTGGTGCTATGAACATGTTTGCCAAAGTAAATGCTGATAGTGTCGAAAGCTATATGTCTTCTGTGGTTTCTAATCGCAGAGAAACAATCAAGTTCCTTCATGATTTCATTCGAAAAACTGTGCCAAGTCTCAAGCCACACTTTGCATACAACATGCTCGGGTATGGCAGTTTTCCATACACAAACTATAAAAAAGAAAAAATCGAGTGGCCAGTCATTGCTTTGGCTAATCAAAAGAACTACATCAGTGTCTATGTCTGTGCGATGGTAGATGGAGCGTACCTTGCTGAGAGTTTCGCAAAGCAGCTTGGTAAAGTAAGCGTGGGTAAAAGCTGTATTAGGTTCAAAAAGCTCGACGATCTGAAGCTTGATGTATTCGCAACAGTACTCAAGAAAGCGGCTCAATCACCTGGGCTTGTAAAATCAAGTTGAGTGTGGAGAT
>CAZBTU010000065.1:0-5597 GCA_964494905.1 uncultured Pseudomonadales bacterium
GAGCACTTCTTCTAATACAGGATCAGGTACCCCTTCAACTCAAGAAAAACAAGCTCAAACTATCACTTATGAGAAAACTGATACGAAAGCCATGATTGAAGCCTTCGACAATAACCAGTTAGCTGCTGAAAAGCAGTACAAAGATAAGTATGTGGAGATTACCGCTCAAATAAAGAATATCTCCGAAGATATTGTCGGCACATCATTCCTCTCTCTCGAACCAGTGAATGCTGGAGACTTCTACGTAGGAACCACTATCAAATGCTCCTTCAAGAATTCGGACGACCTACTGAGTGTCAAGAATGGTGAGAAAGTAACACTAAAGGGTAAAGTCAAAGAGCAGAGCTTGGGAATTATTTCTATCGATGAATGCCAGATAGCTGAATAAAAATCTCCAAACTTAAAAGACCTCCACTGTCGGGGGTCTTTTTTGCCGTTCTCCAAAGTATGCTTGACATGTGTTTGTTACTAATGGTATTTTTATTGCAAATATAAAGAGCGAGATTAGATACATCGTTTACCGGCAGGTGAACAACCTTTTCTGAAGGTCCAAGATAGCCAACCCCTCGCGGTTAGTTAACTTGGGCCTTTTTCGTGGCCTCAGTTAGAAGGAGGCCACATGCCTACACTACAGGTAACGGAAGTTGCCATAGAATTACTCAAACCGAGTGACTATAACCCTCGGCATTTATCAGATAAGGCTGAGGCTGATCTCACAAAGAGTATCAAAACCTTTGGCTGTGTTGATCCGATTATCATCAACCAATATCCTGGTCGAGAGTTTGTGGTCGTTGGTGGACACCAGCGATTAAAGGTTCTGCAAAAGCTGGGCTATACATTAGTACCAACAGTTAGCGTCAACCTCCCTCTGGAACAAGAAAAGAATTTAAACCTTCGCTTGAATAAAAATGTGGGTGAATTTGATCTCGAACTACTCCGTAATTTTGAAGTCGGCTTGCTCTTAGAAACGGGCTTTGATGATTCAGACCTCTCCAAAATCTGGGATGAAGCTCTGGAGATCCAAGACGATGACTATGATGTACAGCAAGCAGTAGAGAAACACAAAGAACCCAAGGCTAAGACAGGTCAACTTTACAGACTCGGGTCACACTTTTTGTTATGTGGTAACTCAACGTCAATTGATGATGTAAAAAGACTGGTGAGTAAAAATCAGATCGACATGGTCTATACGGATAGCCCCTTCAACATCAGCCTGAACTACTCCAACGGCGTCAGTACTAAAGGTAAGTACGGAGCAACTAAAACGCAAGATTCCAAAACAACTGAGGAGTTTCGGCAGTTTCTATTTCAAGCGATGAGTAATGCCATTGCCGTGAGCAAACCAGATGCTCACTACTTCTATTACATGGATCAGAACTGGATCTGGCTTATTCAACAGCTCTACATGGAGCTAGGCATTAAACATGAGCGAGTGTGTTTGTGGATTAAAAATAACTTCAACATGACACCCAATACCAGTTTCAACAAATGTTATGAGGCTGCGATTTACGGCACCCGTGGCAAACCATACCGAAACCCTAAACTCACAAATCTTAATGAGATCTTAAACAAAGAAGTTGGTACTGGGAACAGACTCCACGACGACATTCTTGATCTCATGGAACTCTGGCTCGTCAAACGGAAAGCTGGACAGGATTACCTGCACCCCACTGAGAAGTTGCCTTCCCTTCATGAAAAAGCACTAAGGCGGTGCACGAAGCCCGGTGATCTAGTGCTTGATACCTTTGGAGGTAGTGGTTCGACTCTCATCGCTTGCGAACAGCTCAAACGCAGAGCATTTCTCCTAGAAATCGATCCAGTATTTGTCGATGTGATCATCGACCGCTATCAGCAACTCACAGGAAAGGAAGCCGAACTATGCAAATAACACCAGGAACTATCCTCCAGCTGGGTGAGCACACAGTGGGATGTGGAAGCAGTACCGACAAGGAGTTTGTGAAAAAAGTTATTGGAAATTGCGTTATCAGCTCAATAAACAGCGACCCACCCTACGGTGTAGCCATAGCTGACTCGTCACTCAACCCAACCAATCACAGACCTCTAGCCAACGACCACCTTCAGTCTGACGAGGAGTATGCCCAGTTCACTCAGGACTGGCTCGAAGCAGTAAAGCCGTTTCTTGCCAAGAAAAACTCGGCTTATTTGTTCAACTCAGACAAAATGTTGTTTGCCCTAAGGGATGGCATGCTGCGATCAGGGTTTAAGTTTGCCCAACTTCTCATTTGGGTCAAATCCCAGCCCGTCATTGGACGGCTCGACTATCTTCCCATGCACGAAGTCATCGCCTACGGCTGGTTCGGTACGCACAAATTCTATAAAGCTAAGGATAAATCAGTGCTGTTTTGTCCTAAACCGCAGAAGAGTAAGTATCACGCAACCATGAAGCCCGTTTCGCTTATCAGACGATTGATTCTTAACAGCACCGAAGTTGAGGACGTTGTATATGACCCATTTCTGGGTAGCGGAACTACTTTGCTCGCTTGCCAGCAAACACTTCGTAAATGCATTGGTATCGAGCTGGAGACTGAATATTGCCAGGTTATTGTAGACCGATGGGAAAAGCTCACGGGCTTGAAAGCTGTAATTAGAGAGGAGTCACATGACTAAAGATCTCCAAGACCGCACAGCACAAAACCGTCAACTCATGCTGGAACAGCTGAAGAAAACACCTGTGGTGCAAATCTGTTGTGAAAAACTCGGTGTCTCTCGCTCTACTTACTACAGGTGGCGTGAAGAAGATAAAGAATTTGCAACACTTGCTGACAAAGCACTCGCTGAAGGTGTTTCACTTATCAACGATATGGCGGAGAGTCAGTTGCTTTCTGCCATCCGTGATCGGAATATCAGTGCCATTTTCTATTGGCTTAATCATCGTCATTCGGCTTACAGCAACAAACTAGAAGTGACAACCAAAATTAAGGATGAAACGTTGTCGCCTGAGCAACAAGAAATTATTACCAAAGCATTGGAACATGCCGCACTCATTATGAAAGGAACTAACCATGACGCCGATACTCAATGAAAAAACCTTGCACCTTATATTAAGCGATCGAAAGCTTCGCTCAAGCTTAACTAGAGAAAGTGCCATATATTTTGCAACGATCTACTTTCCCCACTACTTTGGATACGGCTTCGCCCAATTTCAGTACGATATGTTTGGAATCGTGGAAGACCGTCAAATTGAGTTTGCCATTGCGATTACTTTTCGTGGTTCAGGCAAGTCCACGCTTTTCACCACCATCGCACCTTTGTGGTACGTCATGGGTATTTTACAGAAGAAACACGTTCTCATTGTTTGTCAGACCCAAGAACAGGCTCGGTCACACATGGCCAGTATCAAGGCAGAGCTAGAAGCCAATGAACTCTTACGTGACGACTTGGGACCGTTCAAAGAAACTAATACCACCTGGAATTCGATGTCTCTCGAGTTTTCAAAGTATGGAGCAAAGATCACAGCAGTCTCTATCGACCAAAGTATTCGTGGCTTACGATACAAGCAGTATCGTCCTGACATTATTATCTGCGACGACATAGAGGACTCCTCGTCTGTAAAGACCAAAGAAGGCAGAAAGCGGATCCACGAACTGTATAGCAGTGAGATTGCCCCACTCGGTGATATTAATACCAAGATCATCATGGTTGGTAACTACCTGCACCCCAACTCGCTACTGACAACATTGCGAGAAACTCTTAAATCGGGGAATTTTAAAGGTAGAGGTAAAGAATTATTTGTACCGCTCGTAAATGATGAACAGCAAATTGCTTGGCCTCAAAAGTTTCAGTCTATGGTTGATATCGAAAGACTCAGAGACCTGGTAGCTGATTATCGAATTTGGATGCAAGAGTACATGTTGAAGATAGTTCCTGAAGAAGATCAATTAGTGACGTATAACGACATACTTTGGTATGACGAAATCCCAAGTGGTTGGGAACCATATTTCAGATTCCGAGCCGCTGGAGTCGATCTAGCCATTAGCAAAAGTCTTCGCTCAGATCTCACAGCAATTGTCTCAGCTGAAGTCTATAGAAACGGCAAAGATTACCACATATTCATTCAAAGGAACCCGATCAATAAACGTTTCAACTTCCGAGAAACAATTGAGTTCCTGCATGATTTCAAAGGAGCATTTCCAGGCACACATCTATTTGTAGAAAGTGTTGGATACCAAGAATCACTCATCGAACAGCTACGGGAAGAAGGCATTAACGCTCATGAGGCTAAAATT
Organism: uncultured Pseudomonadales bacterium; assembly: GCA_964494905.1. Lineage (GTDB taxonomy): Bacteria > Patescibacteriota > Microgenomatia > UBA1400 > PJMF01 > CAZBMX01. The sequence continues at coordinate 4,248 of CAZBTU010000065.1, forward strand.
GGCAATTTGAGCAAGCAGGAGCGGTTAGCAATTGTCGTCCACTGGATTCGTAAGGGCATGATCCATTTCCCAACAGACGGAGCGACTGACCTCGTCAACCAAATCGTCAACTTTGGAGCTGAACTCCATGACGACCTTGTAGATGCTTTTACGCTGCTTATTATGCAGATCATGAAGTTTGCCAATGATGACTCTATTCCGTCTGAAACTGACGACTACAGTGGTCCGATGATAATACCAGGTGGATTCATGAATTGGGCGATTCGAACTAACAGTCCGAGCAAGAAGTTTAATCCTCGAACCCTTGAAAATGACAGATATGGATTCAATCAAAGAAACTCTCTTTACGACTAGACTTACCCAGGAATCGCGGTACCTTGTGTCCTAATGAAAGACACAATACCAGATCAGAAACTCCAAAAAGCAGTCGATATCCTTGGACAGTGTTCGCTGGCACTCAAGTTCTATGTGGGAACTGGAAAACCGAAGTACTTGCACGAATTAGAATGGGCGGTTAAACGGCTTCATCAACTGATTTCAACTGAAGGAGGATTGAATGACTGATATCCGCTACTGCCTCTATGCTCGTAAATCTTCCGAGTCAGATGAACGCCAAGCCATGAGCATTGATGGACAGATTAAAGAAATGCTTCAGATCGCTAAACGAGAGAAAATAAATATCGTTGAAACCATCACTGAAAGTCATTCGGCTAAGGAATCTACTCAACGACCAGCATTCAATAAACTTCTAGATTGTGTGCATCAAGGTAAATACAACGCTATTCTGACTTGGGCACCCGACAGATTAAGCAGAAATGCTGGAGATTTGGGACGAATCGTTGACCTGATGGATCAAGGTAAATTGTCACACATCAAAACCTACTCACAATCATTCACCAATAACCCAAATGAGAAGTTCCTGCTGATGATTTTATGCAGTCAGGCAAAGCTTGAGAATGATAACCGAGGTGTGAATGTGAAGCGAGGACTGAGAAATAAATGTGAATTTGGTATTAGGCCAGGATTGGCACCAATCGGCTACACAAATGTATTGAAATCGAATCGCATTTCAACAGTAGAACTTGATCCACTCAGAGCACCGATCATTAAAGAGATCTTTAACAAAGTTGGCATTCAAGGATTTTCTGGCAGGATGGTCAAAAAGTGGCTGGATGACATCAACTTCACTACTAAGAGTGGATGTAGAATGCCACTCAGTAAAGTTTATGTGGCTCTGCAAAATCCATTTTATTATGGAGAGTTCCAGTATGGTGATAAATGGTACAAGGGAACGCATAAAAGCATCATCACCAAAGCACTGTTTGAGAAAGTTCAGATCCAGTTGCAAGT
>CAZBTU010000066.1:0-5503 GCA_964494905.1 uncultured Pseudomonadales bacterium
TTGATAAAAAATCGTAATTTTTCGTTATCGTTTGAACAAAATGTTTGCTTGGTTCCCGTAACCAAACATTCTTTATTTTAGGAAAAGGGTAGGGTTTTAAAGAATTCATTCCAAGTGATATCTTTCTTCAAGACGTGAACGATACTTGGATCCAGTTTTTCAATATAAACGTCAGGGGATTGGCGATGATACATCGATTGCGTAAAAATTCGCTTTGTCCCCCTCGTATAAATTTCAAATTGAGCAGTAGTTTCCACAGGTAAGATGCTTGCTTCAGGTGATGGTGGTATTGATGGTGCAACCGGTCCAGTAACTTCTTCGTTGTTAGAAATTTCAGCTTGCTGAATGGTACAAGAACTCAAAGCAAAACAAGTGAAAATACACACAGTGCTTAACCATATTTTTTGGATCATAATCATCAATATATTGATCTCATAGCTCATGCTTTTTTTCATGAGATGGGCAGAAATAAACAAATTAAATCATTCTGTTTCAGTGCATTCAATTGACAGACTCTTTCACAACCCATTGCTCTCAAAATGCTCTATAAAAAATCTTCCGTCATCAGTCAGCTCCAATTGTAATGCTTCTTCTCTTGCAAGCCATTTGAAACCATCATGTTCCCAGTTTAATGTAACCTTTTCTTCTTGAGCTATACATTTATATCCAACCATCAACACAAAGTCATTTTCTTTGGTAGTGTACGTGCGCAGAGAAAAAGGTTTTATATCTGTAACCGTTAGCGACGTTTCTTCTTTGATCTCTCTTTCAATCGCAGCATATGGTTGTTCTTTGTCTTCTAGTGCTCCTCCAGGTAGTGACCATTTGCCCCCAGCACCAGATTTTTCGGATCGCTGTAGTACCAGTAGCTGCTTTTGACTATTCAACACAATAGCTTTTTGCCCCACTAGTGCATATGTTTTCTTTGGCACATAGTTTGGATCATAATCATTCATGAATAAAGTATAACAGAAGGTTCATTCGTTCAACTTGGCTTAAGAGATTACTGAGGACAAGTAGCATTGCTATTGAACGCAAAAAGACTCTCCTTGGTTTTCACCGTAGAGAGTCTTTGAATGCACACTAAAACCAAGAAGAAAAGTTACCGACCAGTCGCAAGGGGTTCGATGCTGTCCAAACGACAGTAATCAAACTCCCACATGTCAACGCATTCGCCAACTTCAGTTGCAGTTGTGGACTTAGCGCAAACTGGCTCAAAATCGGCGACACATACCAAAGTGACAGTATCGCCGGGCAAGAGCCCGGTCACTTTCCAATCGGTGGTTTTGACCACGGTGGTGTCACCCACAGCAACAAAATCAACATCAGGCTCTACCGAGACCAAGTAACCACGGACAATGCCCTTACCATCTTGCCACACAATGCCGCGGGCATAGCCGTCTACAGCGGTAAATTGTGCGTTAGTCACGGTGGTACCACCGACAGGTTCTTCCAACTGTAACACAACTGTGTACAAGTTGGGATCGACTTCACTATCAATGGTGACACCCGTGTCAGTTACTTGGGTCGCTGTGCAAGCAACCACTGAAACAGCCATAAAAATCGCAAAAAGCAAAAGTTTTGCCTTACTCATCTTGTTTTCCTCGTTTGTGAATGTGTTATTAACGTGCAACAGCCCAAAAAATAATGTCGAAATATCAGCTTTCGCCGACACCACAACAATTATTTATTGTTCTGCAACGAAATATTATACTCGGTTGAGAGTTAAATGTCAAATATTATAGGACTTAATTCAACAAGCTAAGCAACTGGGAGACTGAATTTAATCTTCGTCTTCCACGTATGGTGCAAGAGCAATTTGCATGAGTCCCGCTTCAATTTTGCTTCGGGCAGCATGACTACTTTCGCCAGCTTGCTTATACAACTTATTTAGTAATGACTCAACTTGATCGTCGGTAACTGGTGCTTCTGTACCGGCAGCGAACGCTTCAAGAATTAGTCTTGCTCCTTGGCGCACTTGCTCAGCATTCAAAAATTCTGCCATAGCCTCAGGATTTGGAGTTGGAACTGGTTCACCCATTTTGGTCCTTTCTTTACTTTCAACACAGTCTACCATAATTGACAACTACATGCAGTTGCTCTCAGACAAAATTCAGCAATTTACTCTGCTACGAGAAAAATTACAGACACTGCGAAGCAAGATCTGTACGGGCACACAAGCATGCGAGCCTAACAAGTATTGTTGCAATATACTACGCCAATTAGTTGAATAAACTTACTGGAGAAAGGAGGATGCACAAATGATGAAACTACAAGATCGTTGTTGTGGAGGAGATGATTGTGGCGGCGACTGCAGCTGCTAAGTCCATTACGATGGGTATCACGGGGTGACTTGTGGTACCCATTGTTTCTTATACTTGAGATACAAAGTAGTACATAACAATGTACTCTGTTCGCCCATGCGTTCTAGCTATGCAATCATGACAAGATGCGCTCAAACAGATCTGCAATCACGGCAATAGTACGCTCTATTGAAACAGTAATGCCAGCGGTAATTCTAGGTACTGGCAACATGAGTTCGATCTGCGATCCATCTGGCAAAGAAGCTGTTGCAATTGGTCCCGCCACAAAGATTGCCCCTAATCCAGGTATAGTAATAATACCCAATCCCACTAGCAAGCCAGCAACGCCCGCCAATACTCCACCGGTGACTGCACCAGAGGCTGCACCTTTGGCGACCGAAGCGCCAGTATTTTCTTCAATTTCTTCTGCCTTGCGAACATCTCGCATGACAACTGAAAATCCGGTGGGATCATAATTGAGGTTTTTCAACTCATTGATTGCGTTTTCGACACCCTCTTGATACTTGAAAATGCTTACTACGCTTTGTGCCATGTGGACCTTTCAATGTACATACCTATATACAATATTTACTAGTAAGCATACTCAGTTGATATGACAAGGAAATGAGATATTTGCAAAGATTGTGTAAAAGATGGCAAATAGAATGGCTAGTTATTACTGTCAGTTTTTGTGAGTTGCATTGTAAAAATGCATCTTCTACCATTGAACACCCGATATTTAGTTATACACGCAATATTCGTAGTCTCTCATGTGCTAAGATAGTAAGATATAATTGAGGAAGATATTTTTGAAAAGCCATGAGTGAAACGCTTGCGCCACGTGACATCCCAATCAAAGAGAATGTACTAGAAACAGAAGTTAATCACTTCATAGTTTTTCCTGAAGCTGCTGAACCCTCCAGAATTGAGTACACCCACAACAAATCATTTTTTGGGGAGCACAAGCTTTTTTTGTCAGTACCAGTATTTTGGCGTGAATTTTCCAATCGTAACTGCATCAATCAATTGTTCAGTTTTTTTACTCAGAAACTTGATAGCGGTCAAGTATTTGAAATCAACTACATAGTAAACGCACCAGCTAAAGAGGAAAAAAGAAACCCTGAAATCACAGAAAACCTTCTACAATTCTTGAGACAAATTACCTTGGCGCAAAACTCATCTGAGCAAGAGTTTGAACAGCTACTGAACGATGCAGCGCAATTGTATGATAATGACCATGATGTTATCTCAATATTACGATTAGCATATAAGAGAAGAAATGCTATTCGCCTTAGCTACATAGACATAAGTCAGTTGGGCCCTACACATTTTGAAGCACTTGGCTACTCAGAATCTGGAAAAGCCCCAGATGGCTCAATGCGAACCTTCGGATCCGATCTCGCAAGAGTATATGGATTTCCTGAAAACAGAGACGATGACGTTTTTCATACGTTTGACGCTGACTCAAGATTTTTAGATAAGCACTATGTTCGTGATTTATTAACCTTGTATCGTTTCACTAATACACCGTACTATATCAGTAGAGCTGCATATGACAGCTCGCTCAGCAACATGTCATTAGCAGCCTGGTCTATTAATGATGCTTACTCAAGACTCACCGCTCACTACAATAGAATGCATGTATACCCGAGCAATGGTACGGGTTCTCCCAGATTAGTATGACAAAATTTGCACTTCAAAAATTGAATGCCATTTTCCCAATGGGGAGATATTCTAGCGTAGATTTTAAGACAGGAAGAAGGCTGGAAAATAGATATGGTGGTGACAAAGCATTGCGCGATACAGAATCACTACCACCAAACCCTGTTGTACTAATTAAAAGTAGGCCATATGGTTTCGCCGACTCATCAATGGTTACCCAAGAATCAGTAGATAACGCATGGTCGATATTCAACTCGGCAGGCCAAACTACTGAGGCTCGGTATGATGATTTCACAACTGCATTCGATCATTTTCATGCTCATGCGACTAGAAAAAATGGAGACGAACATCTACTCCGAAGCTTGTTTCAGAGGCAGCAAAAATCCATTACCAAGTTGCAAAGGCTGAGAAGGCAACTTGCTAACCAGCTACTAACAAGTAGTAACACCAATTCTCAATCAGTAGAACTCAAACGATTCCTGAATCACAACACTAGTTTGCAAGCACTAACTCCTGATGACATTGAGTACCTCAAGTTTCTACTTGGAAATGAATCGAGCTGGCAAAGTAGGCCACTGACCAAGACGCAGTGGGTGCTCAGAGAACATTTTGGGAAACTAGACCAATGCACAGTGCTGCTGGAAAAATTCATCGTGGGTGACAAGCTAGATTTTACAACAAGTATTGATAGTTTTTTTTCTGAGACAAATACAACGCATAGCACTTTGGCAATCATGACTTGTTTGAGTATGTTTTTTGCCGACATCAGACAACTGTATTTCAATGATCTAATTGCTGCCCTACAAGTGAGTGATGACCCGCTTTACAATACTTTGTACACCGAAATCACTACTTCAAAAGCTGACTGGAGTAAGACTGTAGCCAACGATCTCAGCATGCGCCAAATTGCTGATTTTCCCCAAAGAATCGAGTGGCTGACTCAGGCTACTACTGCAGACCTTAGGTACGACATTGCGCAGTTGCCAAATGGTCGATCTGGAACTAGTTTAACAAACATCTTATAGTCACCGATACGAACTATTTTTTCCAGAAAGTGCGGGACTAACTTGCAGCCAATTCGACCAACTTCCAACCGCGCACCCATTCACCGGTGCCACTTCAAACCAATACTCCACCCGTGGATCTAACTCACTAACAGTTATGCTCTGCACCCCCTGATTTGACTCAGGATATGATTAAGATTAGAATTGAAGCAGATGTACCTAGGATCGTTGAATACTCAAGAAGTACTGGTGTTAGTCTAAAAGGGCCAGATCAAGGATGGCTTGCTCCCTACGATCCTGACAATACATTACCTGACAGCGAACCAGCTGCTCAGCTGACTGATTAGTTTTTGACACAACAATTGCCACCTGCCTAAGAACTTGCTTGAGCCATTTAAATGTTGACTTATGATGTTGATTTTTGACCCCGCAAGATTGCTTGCCTGGGTATATATTGTGCCCACCCAACTATAGAAACAAAAGCAACAACCCAGCTGTCACGCCAAAAATACCAATCATCTTTTTTAGAGTTAA
>CAZBTU010000067.1:0-5430 GCA_964494905.1 uncultured Pseudomonadales bacterium
CGCTTGGCGGCAGAATCGAAGTGGCTCATTCTCTGGATCCACTCAGTTTGCACCTCCCACTTCGTGGGATGTGCAAACTGAGCGGGATACGGGAATCGAACCCGCTTCTCATCCTTGGGAAGGATGCATACTACCAGTGTACTAATCCCGCGCACTAGCAAACTCAGAAACACTTGAACAGTACAAATTGTAACACTTGTGTCACCTCCTGAACATTGAGATACTGTGGAGTATACTTACTTCTGTCACGAACAGCTGTATTATATCTTGCTGACCTACACAAGCTTTATTATGCTCTCAGAAGCTATCTCACCCCAGCAACAAAAAGTCATATCACTCACACATGAGAGAATTGATCAAATCACCTCAACGGAAAAAATACCTGTTCCGCGACTTCACGCCGAATCGTTCCAGTCTATTGGAAATCGTGATGAACAAGAGGACACACATTGGAACTCACAAGACCCAAACTTCCAAGTTTTTCTGGTAGCAGACGGCGCTGGTGGTCTAGATAATGGTGCAAAAGCTTCTTACTTAGCAAGAAAAGCTTGGGTTGATTATATAAGTGGCAAGCCAATCAAAGATTCTCGCGGTACTTTTTCTAAACAAGACAAGCTTGACCCCGTTTCACTTTGCAAACGACTTTTTGATGCAGGACACAGAGCTGTAGTTGAGACCGTACAACAGAAAAAAGACCAAAATGTCCGTATGGCATCAACAGAAGTCGTTGCTGTCTTCGAAACAAGCACTCAACAGACAACAGGCAAGCTAGAAAGCAATGCGTACATCGCACACGCTGGTGACTCTCGCGCATACTTGTTCAGGCAAAGTGGTGACATTCCCCAAAGATGGTACGACCCATCTAGTCGTCGTGATCAGCTCAGTCAACTAACCAAAGATCATACATTTGCTCAACAGTTAGTAGATGCAGGCCTACTGACGGAAGAAGAGAAAACCAAGAGTGCACACAATAACGTGCTCATGAAATGTTTAGGGAAAGCAGATGATTCGGGAAATGGTACGGCCCTCACAACCCTCGAACCAACTATCACAAAAGTTCCCTTACAACCCGGAGACCTTTTGGTTCTGGCCAGCGATGGTTTGATTGTCCCACACAGCAGACTTGCTACTGTACTCGATAAAGTTCGCGCTCAAAACAATTCACCGGCAGCTATAAAACAAGCTGAGCAGCAGCTTGTTCAGGAATGTTTGGCACTCAAACCCGGAAGCTCAGATAATATCACCATTACTATCATCGCGTACGAAGGACTTAAAGTTCCTGAGAAATTTGAAGATGAGTTAGCAGAGGCTAAAAAACGCTACCAGAATGAGGCAATGAAAACATTCAGCATCCGCAATATGCTGGGAATAAGCCGGCCCAGTTTTGCTGACCGGATTGCCAGACTTACTAAGAGTTCATTTTCTAGTGCAGAGATTCAACAATTAATCAATCGAATCAAGCAAGGAGAATCTGGCATTAGCCTCATAAAGGAACAAGAGGAAAAAGTCACTGTAGCAGATCTCGAATTAAGAGCCGCAGAACTGCCTGTTTTATTTCAAAAGCTGAAGAACAAAAGACTTGTGGCAGAAAATAACTTAGTTCAGAAAATTGCCGAAACACAAGCAACTCTTGTTGGCTTGAAAAAGAATCCTTCGTTGTATGCGCAGTTCATAACGGACACAGACCGCATGCTCAACGAGTTGCTCACAGCTCAACGGATTAAAGAAAACTATCAGCTCATACACAAGGTTTATGAGCACCTTGCTGCACACTCAGCAAATCCTTCTGAATTCCAGCGGCTATCAATTCAATACCAGAGAATTACTCACACAGTCGATGGTTTTAGCGGCTCAATGCCACAGTACAGCAAGTCATTCACAGACATCATCCAAAACGCACAACGCAATTCGTTCGATATGTCTTTGGTTGACTACAACTATCCGGCTTTTATAGTGTACGCAGCCAATGCCCAAACTCATCGTTACAGAAACCGCCAGCATTTTGGGTTGTTTGGACTGAACTCAGTACGTGATAAGGCAATCACGAACTCTGACTACTTAAAAAGTAACGATTTTTCCTCATTTCTCAATAATCATAAAGCTCAGTTAGGTCTTAACATTCCAGATCACCAAATTCCTAGGATCGTTCCACGACTCGGACGGAGTGATATCAGTTTGTTCGAATACTGGCGCTCCAGTCAATTGACCGTTGATTACCTGCAACAGTGGGCATCGCGTTTGACACAACAAGGAAAAACAAAAGAAGCTCATAATGTACAGAACCAAGCGAATGCAGCAGCGCAAAAGCTGAAGTCTGAGTTCTCTCGGGTCGACTGGCGAAGTGTTGCCCATCGTATTCAGACGGCCGCACAAAAGAAATAGTTGCCACGTTTGTCATCGAAATTTTCGACTGCCTAGTTATTCTGCCCAAAAGCCACTACAAATTCACAAGTTTCTAAATTTGATGCAAAGACATCTGAAGAATAGTCATGTGCTAAAATAGCTCTAATCGAAATGATGCAGAAAGACATACTTCGAGTGTGCTCTAGTAGATAGAGATTTGAATGATCATGCATAGAAAAGAAACCCCAGAACCAAGTGATATTTTGCAAAGTGTAACCGCTTTTCTACAGATTGGACCTGAAAGAGGAGTGAATAATTACATTGTCGAGGGACCAACTGATAATGTGCCCTCTGTATTTACTGTTTTTGCAGCCGTTTTTTCGCGAGATGGAAGCTCGAGCGTTGAACAAGCTGAGATGGCAATTATTGCCACCAGAGAAGTTGAAGAAGATGCCATGTCGTGGTACTCATCAATACTTGCTGTGGAGCTTTCTCAGAGACTTGCGGCACTTGAGATACAGACAGAGCCTCATCGAACAGTACTTGTACAGGAATTTCACAAACATGGTCTGCCATTTATTTGTTTAGCTTTTGGACACCAAATGTTAGAGGAAGAACCAGTCACACTACTTGCCTCTGTTTGGGGATTCAGTCCGCGGGAGGCGTTAGACGTTTGTAAAAAAATAGCCAGAACCCGATTAAGTAAATTTAACTGAGCAACAGTACTGAAAGTAAAAATAAAAAAGCCACCAGTACTCTGATGGCTTTCATTTTGTCCCTCCACAAGTGTGCGTTAGTTCATCGCTCTGCGACTCTGCAAAACGCTCGCCACACTTTGACGATGCCAAACGCTGACTGCTCGACCACACACAACCTGTTTGGAGTCATTTTGCGATGAAATAGGTCCAACAGGTGTGCCGTTAAATGAGCAGATGATGTTTTCACCACCAAGCTTTTCGGAAAGCTCGTACATCTCGTTCGCCACAGCTTCAATTGGGGCACCTGGGTTGGGCACAAACTGTACCGTTCCAAACTTAAACTGATACATTCGATCACCTCACTGTAACTAAATTAAGGAACAAATTTTTGTCTTGCTGGTCACCAGTTTCTGCTCGCAAATAAGCACTGGTCTACCGCAAAAACTCGCGTAATTGTAACATAGACACTATATAATACCCCCGATGGTGGTGAGTTCCTTAATATATGAGGTGGTAAATGACAAGAGTCCGTGAACTTCATCTACTAGATGGAACCGTGATAGAAGACCATGCTGTGATCGACTCTATGATCAAGATGTTTCGAGCCACTCGCACTGTACAAGAAGCTATCAATGTACTCAGACAGGTAAAGGTGGAACTCGAATCACTTGAAGACTATGAGCGACAGCAACTTGGCGCACTACACACTTGGGTACATGGTTACCCAAAAAATCAGTACAAACCCTACACACATCCCATTTTCGAGTCAGCAGAGATCGAGCTTTGGTTTGGAAAACCAATCAATTGGGAGAGTGGCAACATTTTCGATAGATTGCGCCCCGTTTGGCGAGAATACTGGTTCACAATCAATGCTGGTAACGAGCAAATCATCAGGATTGCCGCACAGTTACCGGTGATGATGAGCAAAGAAAGATCTCTCAACTGGCTGCCTACAGTTGAGAGTCAGTTGCAGACAGAAAAAACTGCACGTAAAAACCGTCGAGAACTAGAGAAACAACGCAACGAACTTTACGAGCAACTCAAGCACGACGTTGTTTCTCGACTTAAGACCTTACTTGCTGGGCATACCTAACAGGGACAAGAGTGGAGCTCACCACCTCACTCTTTCTCTTAGCGCCTTGGGAGTGACCGGGTCAGCAAGAGGGAATACAATTTTCTCAAACTATTCAAGTATCTGAAGCAATCGAAGAGATTATGGCACGAGTATGGGTGAGTGTTAACATTGATTACCAGTACTGCCTTGAACTGTACAACTAGTTGCATGCAAATATTTTGCGTCTGATTCTCATCCGTAATGATCGATTAGATTGAGATGACCGAGCTATAAGCTTGTTTGTCTAACCAAAAAAAGAGCCACCCTTACGAGTGGCTCAGTTCTTGCTTTTTATTCAGTTGTACCATCCATCCATCTATTAGGGAAAAAAACCTCTCCCTCACCATCACAATGGTAGATGTCTCCTACTTCGTTGGCACAGTAAAAGGCGGCATCCCCATAACGCCCGTGAGCGGCAGCCACTAGGTGATAGCCCTCTGGAATAATGATCTCAGGTGAGTAAACATTCCCATTGCCATCACATTGAAAAATCTCTCCCGCTTCGTTGGCACAGTAAAAGATGACATCTTCATAACGCCCATGTGCGGCAGCCACTAGGTGATAGCCTTCTGGAATAATGATCTCAGGTGAGTAAACATTCCCATTGCCATCACATTGAAAAATCTCTCCCGCTTCGTTGGCACAGTAAAAGACGGCATTCCGATATTCACCGTGTGCTGTAGCCACTAGGTGATAGCCCTCTGGAATAATGATCTCAGGTGAGTAAACATTTCCATTGCCATCACATTGAAAAATCTCTCCCGCTTCGTTGGCACAATAAAAGATGAGAGGTTCATATCCCCCCTGTGCAGCATCAATTATTGTATATCCTTCTGTCTGGACATACGGACGTGGTGGTTCCGATGTTGTGCACGAAACAGTAACAAAAAAAACAAAGAGTAAGGTAGCAACCTTGACTGAAAGTTTGAGCATCGCTTCACCTCAAGAAACTTAGCAATTAGCATTCACCCTATGTGAATGGCATTTCTCCGCTTACTTGTACAAATAATCAAAGAAATGCCACCCACTTAAGTAAATGTTGAGGTAAAAACAATTATCCGATGATTTTTTTAAATAGCAAAGACTTTTTACGTTCAATACAGACAAGTTTGGTTAAGCGTCTTCACCAACTTTTCTATAGTAAACATAGACAAATTATAGCATTTTTTTCATAAAAAAAAGCTATAGGACTAAAACTTAGATGCACAAAGGCAAAGTTAAACATTCAATGCAATAAAAGCATCTTTATTTATCGATTAGAAAAAACTTGCGAGC
>CAZBTU010000068.1:0-5296 GCA_964494905.1 uncultured Pseudomonadales bacterium
ACGAAGACTTAACAAATCACGATCCTGCGGAACTTGATGATAGAAAAGGAGTTGTAGATTTGAGTGAAGATTTCTTAGCATTGTCCTCCATTGAATTCTTGGATTTACTACGGGCATACAGAAAAAAAGCCGTACATTTATCTATTTCTGTTCCGTGGAGTGGCAGTGAAACTATGGGAATTAGACTTAAGGCATTTCTAGAGACAAGAACCGAGTTACAAAAAAGAGAAGCAACAATTCGCGGAACCAAGGAGCAAAGACAAGCAGCAGTATCAATGTCAAATATGGCAAATGCTTTAAATTCGGGGGTAAAGTGGGAAGTTGTTAATTAAAAGCAGAAGCGCAGATATGAGAGAATACAAATATGTCACTTGAAGAGTTGATACCTGAAGTGGGTACTTCCGACGTTACAATTCAGAAGGCAGTTGTGGGTGAGCGAGAGAACACTCGTTCTGTGTCAGCCATGTATTTACCAACGAATAGCACTGTCTACTTATCGCACGAGAGAAGAGAGCAGTTATTGAATGAAGATTCGAGAGAGAGAGTAAAGCGAGCACTGGAGAAATCAAATAGGCCAGAACTTTATGAAGGCTTTCTTTTGGTTGCGGCTGCTGCGGAAGAGTTTGCACATTTTGTTGATCATACTCGCGGCAAATTATCACTTACGGATGAACCTGCGTTGCCATCAGCGAGTCAAGAATTACAAATTCAGTCGTATGGTGTTGACCTGAGTGATGAACAAAGAAAGCTAATCAATGCTGTGATGAGAAAAGTGTTTGAGGTTATGGCCTATTCAGGTAATCCTCCTCAAGCGTTCGTGTATGTTGATGGTGAGATTTTGCTCAATAAAGAAAACGAAACACCAGAGCAAAAGTCATACTTTGAGAGTGGAGCTAAGAGCGAACACTATAATATATATGATTTTGAGCAGAGAGCTAAAAGTGTGAAAAAGCAAGTTCTGGAGTGGTGGTTCAGGCAAGTTGAGGGCTTAGAGTACTATTTTTCGTAGTGATTTCAGATGTACTTTTTATTTTTCACAGTCCGTATACAATAACACCTACCCCTATCTAAATTATGTCTGAGTTAGGTCTTGTTACACAAATGCCCGTTGATCTCGAAGCTTCTGGCGATCCTGAAGTTAGGGAGATTGATTTAACTGAGGTAATGAATGCGGCTGTCCGACTAACCCAACAGGGGATAGGTCTGTTTGCGACTGATGTGCCGGTTGGAACGGAGTACGATCTCATGAATGCTGAGGGTCACAGAATGTGGGTGCCAATGCTGGAGTTGGGGATCGCAAGGAGTTTACAAGTGTACCGTCAAATTGACAAAGCAATGGCTTCACAGCGCAAGTACACGCGAAAACAGCCACTTTCGTTTCGGGCTTTTCTCAACTGAATCAAACCACTTTATGCATCAGTACTTGGCCCGTTTTCGATACAACTAAGATGGTTGAAGAATATGGTGGTGTCGTTCAGATGACAACATATATTCGAAGGCGCAAGAATGGAACGGGGTCACAGGAAATGAGTTTTAGCCTTAGAAGAATTGCGTAGCGATACTACATCAAGAATTATTTCTTCAATAGAGAGGCCCAAATGGCAGAAAATCTCATGAAAATGTTTTCTTCGTTTTTCAAACGGGGTGATAAAAAAGCTAAACTTCCAACTGAAGTTGGACAACCACCTGAACAAAAAAAACTACCCCAATGGGCTATCGATGAAATAAAAAAGAACTCGGGACGAGGAATTAGTCAGCACACTGATGCTAGTGGTAATGCATTACAGATTATTAATGGAGTTATCCGCTACAATGGCATATTGTATGTAAAAAATGGCGACAATTATGAGCAGACTGGCTCAGTTGAAACTCAGAGCTTTTCAAGTTTACCTCAAGAACTACAAGTTTTTATCAAGGAAAATCTCAGAATGGGAAGTAGTATGCAGCACGTACACAACAATGTTTCGATCCAAATTACCCAAGAGGGTAAGGTGTTTGTGAATGACAAGTTGATTACTTATTTACCGAACGCTACATAGCTTTGAGCAATAACAGAAAATAGGGCTCAGGCAATTCAACACGTGCATCTGAGATGAATTGGAGTGGAATTTGTTCGAGCACGTTGTGTGCGGATGGGGCTGCTTTTGATGCAAAAGTGATAGCGACAGCAACGAACCAGCCTTCTTTTGTTAGAGTCTCAATTCGTTTGGCTGATGTTGTTGATTCTGTGCAAGATTCAGCATGGGCTGCGAAATGTACCATTTTTTTTGTTTCAGGCGTTGCCTTGGTCGGGATATCCGAAGTTGAATTCTCTGTGGTTGAGTTAGAAGCCGGCTTAAGTTTTTCGATAACGCCTGGGATACCAATTATATGTTCAATGGTAAGGCCAAACCGATTTGCAAGTTCGACGAGCAATAGCAAAGTATCTTGGGGTTTGACCATACCGGGAGAAGCGTCTTTTGACTTTGTGTAAGCAGACCATTCTTCAATCGCTTGCGCAATGCGAGGTGGCAGCTGATGACAGTACGCAGAATACACAATCTCATAGAACGAGGCGAAGAAGCAGTAACTTAACTTATCATCAGCGTACTCCCTGAGGAGTGCAAGACGGTCAGTTCGTATAACTCTTTGAGTCCTTTCTCTTATACTTTCTGTAGGCATGGCAACCGATTATATCGGAGCATATCTTTTCTGTACAATTCCAGACTTGATCTAGGTATCGTGAAGATCAGTGGTTGCTGCTGTTTGAGCATTTCGTATGATACGGGGTATAATCAAGTGTACTTGTAATTGAGTAGCATTATTTGAATTGAACTATGGCATCAGAACAATTTATACCCAACTTTGATGAGGGTGAGGAGAAACCGCACGATCCTTGGAGTGTCGCATTTGATGAACTCTTTGGTGATGTTGTTGATGAACCATTGTCGCAGTACACAGAAATACCACGAGACGAAATCGAGGATGCGAAAGAACGAAGGCCATTTGAGGCAGTATTGATGGAACTTGCGAACTCAATTCAGGAAGAAGCCAGAGATAGGGCCGAGGGTGAAAGAGAGCGTGAGCCACGATTCCATGACAAAGGTTGGTCTATTGCGCTAGAAACAGAAACAGGTGAGGTTGTTGGTATTCATAGCAATTGGTTAGGGAAGCGGTTCTATGTTGGGTATCCCACTCGTATTACCATTTCTGACCAAATGATAATTGAAACGCTTGGGGTGAAAGAGTCATTTCCAGTTAAAGACGTACGCGCGACCTCAGTCTCGAGCTGGGATTACGAAGATGAAGAGGGACAAGATGAAAGTAGGAAAATAAAAGATAGCGATAAGCCACTTGAAGCGAACGCATCAGGCCAAATTATTGCATACTCAGATCGGGGAGAGAGGAAGTGGGCAAACTTTTACTGGCCCATAGAGCCTGGTGGTGGGCGAGTTTGGTTTGCACACAATGAGCCAGAACCCTACGCATATCCATTTCGGTTAGTGTCAGATGGTTCTCTGAGTTCTGTGACGATGGGGCAGAAAATCTCACATTCGATAGCAACTTACCCTCATGCTTTTCACAATGCGTATGCATACGAAGGCCCAACAATTGATCAAGAAGCAATCCAAAAGTATCGAGATAACTTCATTCTGCTCGCAGCTAAGATTGCAGCCCTCATCGGCTCAGTAAAAAAAATTCATATTGATTATGGTTTCGTGTATGTGCCAGAAGAAGTAACACAAGAAGGGTACACCGATGTGCACTGGGCAAAAGGTGAGCCGGGAAAGCGTACTGGCCATGGAAATGAACTATTATTGGCACGGAAGGGAAACCAAGAGTTGGCTCTTGAAAGCGGTAATTTGCTGGAGCCATGGTCGAGCATTATTTCTACCAAGCTCACTGATGACCTTGCACCTGTCGAAATTCAGTCTCTGATTGTTGAGGAATTACTTTTTGTGTGAGGAGGCATGGTGGTTTAGTTCGGTAGTACGCAGGCCATGATATTATTATGCCATGAGTATTTTTGAAGCAGGTTTGCGTATCACAGATTTTGACTTTAAGGGATTGCTCGAACCCATGCTTGAGCAAGCTCGATCTTCAGCTGTTCCCATCGAGTTTCTTCAAGTGTTTGGAAAAAAATTCCAAGCTGCGAGCACGGGCAGGGAGGGGCAACAGAACGATGACCCCGACCTTTGGGCAATTGCTAATCAGCTCTTTAAGAAAGAGTTTCCCAATCTAGGCAGTGCTGAGTACGCGCTCCAATATGCCTCAATGGTTGCAAGCTTTAAGGTTTGGGATCAAATTAGCGAGAGGGTACAACAGGTTCGGGAAGAGTATAAGCGTGAAGTTGAGAATAACGATGCTCGGTTACAACGTATCGCACGTAGTTTAGGTTGTGAGCCAGATGAAGTATATGAGAGGTCAGTGGCACAGGGTAAATCCATTTTTATTGAGGCGCTGGATGCTGACAGAAGTGTTATGCAGGAGCTTGAGGCTCAGTTGTCCAAACTCAATCCTCTGGAAGATCAAGCCCAGTCTGGGGCAAAGTTTGCAGGGCGAGCCTTTTTGGGTACACAGTCTAAAGTGCTCAGATCAGTGGAAGCTGGGGCAAGTGCAAGTTTCCTTGCTAAATTATCGGGTAATAAAGCTCTGACAGAGCAGGATCTAGCAGTAATACGCCAAGAAGTTGAGGACTTTTTTTCTGTCCGGCAAAACCTTGCGAACTATGTCCTTTTGTCTCAGCGTCCCCGGATCTGAGGTGATGCTACAATTATCAGATGCATGAAAATGATGGCTCATCTGTGAGTTCACCGATTGATGGTGGCCGAAAAAAACTCTTCGAACAGTTTCCCAATATACGTACTTTGTGGCAGCGCCTGCGAGGTTTGTGGTCGCCCTCAGTTTCGCGAACAGTGGAGCAGTTAGCACAAGATTCAGTGAAGTATGAGCTCGTAATTAAAGCAGATTCTGACAACCCATTTGCCCATAACCCGGCAATACCGTATAGCCCGGAAACACTACCCACCAACTGGTACAGTAAATCTGATATGAGCTTCGCGGTGAGTGGTGCTGGGTTTCACCATAACTTGGCAGCTCATCGATACCTTGGCGTGCAACTGGCACACAAGCTGGGGCTCAGTTCTGATAGTAAAGTACTTGAGTTTGGTTGTGGCTCCAATTATTCGGTGGCGGAAGGTATCAGGGAGGAATCAGGTGCACAGGTACTATTGCTTGATAAAATTGATACTAAGGGCAGCTATAGGGAAACTGGTGAACCAGTTGATACGGGCGAACGGGCACCTGGAAATATCCC
>CAZBTU010000069.1:0-5262 GCA_964494905.1 uncultured Pseudomonadales bacterium
AGCACATTCATGCCAGGACTTAATGCGACTTCGTTTTCTGGAAACGGCGATGGAATTTCACGAGACATAGTTACCTCCCCAAAATTATTTAATCTCGATATTCTACCACTTCAGATTTTCCCACCTACTTGCGATGGAAAAAAGGAAATAATCCGTCAAGACGCCAACTTCTACCAGCACTTTCCATACACATCTCATGTGTTACAATTCCCCCATTATTAACAGCTGAGTAATTCAGCTCAGTACTCCCGCTCTTTTGATCCAGACTAAAACCTCCAAAACAGAGGCTGATTATGACCAAACAGGAAAGAAACAAAAACCCCTATCCAATTGTCCGACCCCCCGAGCAAAGAGGTTTCGGCGTTATTTCTGACCCACGCTCCCAGGCTACCCGACTTTGGGATCAATTTGAACGCTCCAACATGGAACGGCACTGGGAACAAATCAGAGGAGCAAAAGAAGAGCTAAAGAAAAAACGCTCACGCAAACCTTTGCAAAGACGTATTCCCGCACTTGAGAAAATCATGCCATTCCTGGGTGCCAAGGCACCTGAATCATCCCCACTAGCTTTGCCACAGTCTGCCACATCACACACCTATCGCAAAGCGGCTATGCGCGAGGCAGCAATCGAGTTGGGTCATCAAGAGATGACACAAGTTTTCACCAAAGCATTTGAACGCTACTCCCAACTATTTTCAGAAAATGAGCACAAGGCTTTGCTGAAAATTAAATACTTATTCGACCAAGGAGATCAGACCAAACAAAAAGAAGTCATCCAACAATTTCTCAACAATTTTCAGCCACATACGTGGAAGAGTCTTTGCTGGTTTTTGTACGCTCATGAACCACAACTCGCCGATCCCACGGTGCTATCGAGTATCTTCCCAAGTTGGAATCAACGGTCTGCCCAAGAAGAGTTGTTTGAGATCGATGTTTTCTCTAATGTCGATTTCGTACAAGCAGTAGCTAGCGCCACCGAACAAGCACGCGTTCTAAAACCTGAGCAGATTACTGATGAAGTAGTTCTCAAGAGTTTACTTGATCAAGCATATAAAGAACGCGTGACGGACCACAGCCTGTTTCGATCGCTCGGCGCTGCATACCTCTCTAGCAAAAAAAGAAGAACCGGTCGGTTCCACATGATTGATGCCCACCTCATTGAGGTATCACAAGTCTTGATTCATCACTCCCCTGCCTTTCTCGACGAGGTAACTAGCTTAGCACTGGAAGTTAAGTACTCCGTCCTCAGCAAACTGCAAAATACACGTGACTGTGAGATGGTACTTCGGGATTTTCCCCACTTTCAAATAGCGCAAGCTGCTAACGCACCACTCAACACAGAAAACATCCGCGAATCAGTTGCTGTCCAAAAATTACTGACTGAGTTCCTCAGCATATATGTGAGCGAAGCTGCGTCAACTGAGTTACTGCTGACCGCAGCTCTGGGATTTGATCGGGTATGCCGGCTCGTTGACGAGGAAAAAAAAGCTAACCGACTTTCTCAATTCTCGAGAATACTCCTCGCTGAGAACTCATTTGTCGATTATCTTCAGCGTTCACTTTCTGATTTTGCACTGCAGCTTTGGGCAACTCAATCCGAGAGTCTTGGTAAAAATTTTAGCAATGAAGAGATATACGCCGTCGCAGTGTCAGTAGTCAAACACTACAAACAAACGGCACAAGACACCCAGGTTCAAAAAATTATCCATCTGGCAGCCCAAAGCGAAACTATAGAGATCGAGCTCAAGCGACAACTCGGTCCAGACGCATTGGACGGTATCACCATAGAAGCACGCCGACAGTTGACTGCTACTGCAGCTATCGTCCTCTTTAAGCTGAAAGAACTGGATCGTGTGAATGAGAGTGGTGATATTGTTGAGGCGTTCGTCAACTTGGCTTCAGAGTTAGTGATAAACGCTGCCTCAAAAGAAAGTCTTAGCTCTTTGCTAAAAATGTCGCGAATTGACCGCCATTGGCGACAGTACTATGAGTACAAACCCTACTTTGTGGATCCCTTTGACCTCCATAAACACGGTAAAATCATTGAAAATACTGACTTACTCCAACTGATTTTCTCCAGCCAGCAGTTGGCCTACTCTGTTACTTCTACGAATACTGGTGCTGAAGCGCACCAAGAGATCAATACTGCCTTTTTGCTTGAAGAGTTGGCTCAAAGGGCACTGCTGAGTCGTGAGTTCAATTTTGAGCGTCTGCAAAAGCTTGTGAAAATCCTTATCGGGCGTTGGCATCAGACCAGTGATAAAAACACTCAGGTGTTATTACAACGCATGTTAGGAAATATACAGCGACTGTTGGAATACAAAAATGCGATTATTCAACAAATGGAACCGAGAACAGATATAGTTGATACCTATAACCATGCACCGATCAAAGGAAAGATTAGTTACTCGCAATACCAGCAACGAGTCATGAACGAGCAGGCAGCTATGGTAGCGTTGAATAAACAGCTTGTTAAGTTCTTTGCTAACAAGAAATCAATGTAAGGGGCAAAACTCCATGTCAGTCTTTCCTGAGCATCACCGATATCGAATACTTTCACTCAACCACACAGAAGGCGTGCGCTATCAAGCCTTTGAGCCCACAGAACTGCACTTAACAGCTCCAGAGCTGTTTCAGTTACTTTCCTATCTGAAACAGAGTTGTCCCTCTACACTCAGTTGGGAAGCACTCGCCCACTACCTTTTTGCTTGTGAAGTTCAGTGTCAACACCTTGACGCTCAAAAAACTGAAGCAAATCTCACAAAGATTATTGAGGGCATTGATGAGAGCAAAGACATTGATTTTTACTACAGTCACCTGTGGAGTACAGTTCTGAGGAGCTCTTCACCTCTGCTACAAAAAAAGGTCGCTGAATCATGGAGAAAAGCAATCGCAGACTGTGCCTCACCTTTTAAACGCCTTAACCTCCTCGGCAAGTTCCTCGAACACACTCGCCTTGATGAGCCCGAGACTTTATCACAAGTCGAAGATGCGGTGCTTGAACTTGAACCAGAATTGCTCTCATCAGATTTCCTCGAAAAGCACTTTCCATATATTCACCCTGATATTCAGCGACTGGGAATCTCGAGTTCCTCTCTGGGCGATTACTACCACCTGTTTCCAGCAAACCTAGCTTTGATCCGACAAGGTACACTCTCTGCCACTCGGTCAGGTACAAGGGATTCAGTTGATACCACCCATGAGTATCTGATGTCTCTAGTCAGTCACACAGATCTATGGAAAATTAAAAGCAGCTTGACCGCAACATTGCTTAATTACGTCGTTGAGACTCCACTCTTGACTGATCAAGAACGATTTGCGATCCTAAAGAACATTTGGCGCCAGCGCCACAAAACCCAAGATTCAGAGCAATACGATCTCGTTACTTCTGCATACTGCAGGGGACAAATTACACTCTCTCACTGGGAAGACATGTTGCCTTTGTGGGAAACCATTTCTGACTTTCATACTTGGAGTCGAGTATGTAGATCAGCCCTTCCTTACGCCACACGCAACAACAACCTGATCCAACTAAGGGAACAGATAAGCAAGAAGGTTGCGAAAACTGCACATCAAAAATACCTTGAACAAGAGGACGAAATCTATTCATCTTTTGATGAACTCTATCAGCTGTACCACGAATTCGTACAAAGTATGTGGTATGAAACAGCCCTGAAACTGGCTGAACAAGAAATATTTGTTTTTGATGAACCAGAAGTTTGCGAATACTTCAATCGAGACAGTGCCCTTTACTACTTGCCACTCACAGCTCTCTATCAAAAGAAGGAACTCTGGGAAAAATCCCCATTGTTTACTCAAACAATTTTACAAACTGTCAAAACAGCGCTGCAAAAACCAAGAAAAACTCTAGACGGCGTTGAAAACACTTACAAATACACCTTCGCCCTGCTGGTACTTTTGCAATTGAAACTAACTGGCATCGAACCACAATCGAGATGAAAAATCATTTGCTGCGAGCCATTCGTACGACAGTGTGAAGACTACTGCCTACTTTTCCTCTCGTATCATTGTCACTAAGTTGGATGTGAAATTTATCCACGAATGGGAAAAGTAGAAACACAGCTTCAGCAGCCATGGCTATTCTGTCTTTGTATGTTTCTTTGAATAGCTGCATGTATGTTTCTCTATATGGCTGTCCCCTTCTGAGGAAGAGTCTTTGAAACGCCTGCGGCAACCACAGCCGAGTCCCTCCTCCATTGCGAGTGAAAACCTTAAATTTATCTTCCAGCTGATCAACACTGAAGTCCAAGTGCCAAACAAAAGTGCTAACCCCCAAGTACCAAGTTGAACGAACAATCAGCGCATTCAACACAATATGCGCGTCTTTCTCAAATGCACCCATGTGTGCAAACTGAAACGAACGGCCACCAATTCGATCTCGCCCAACGTGCATCTTGTCAGCCGCTACCAAGGCCCACTGTAAGGGTGTCCCTGAATGCAGATTCTGATTCATCTGGCGCAAAACTGGTTCCTCATGAAAAAGAATTGTTCGCAGTGCCTCTTGGAACTCCTTTCTCTCTTGGTCTCGCTTTTTAAACATTCGAGTGAGTAACCAAGCGCTATACGTTGAGTGATCTTTTCGACTCAAGAAATTTCCCAAGTCATGTGTCATACCCACCAAGGTCATGATTACTTCAGTTTGTGCACCATACGGGCCATCTCCATCATATGCTACCCCTGCTCTTTGTAAGAGCTCTACCCCCGTCTGGCTGACCCATAAGGTATGGCGATCAGTATGGTCATTGAAGCCAAATTCAAGCTCAGTATCCAATACAGGACCCACATAGTTGAGCGATTTGCCAAATCCTTGATAGAGATATGCTAGAGCCTCCCCTCTTGAGCTCAATAAAAAAAATTCAGGAACAGAAAAGACTCTTTTCACCGAAGGTGTGGTTGCACGCGTAAGAAAAGGAAAGTGGCGCTTCTCAAAGCCAATTGCAGAAGAGGTAAGAAAATCCCAGAAGGAGGTGCCCTCTGGTCGAACAAACGAAGCCTCAGATAATGCCTCAGTTAGCTCCGTTACTGTATCACTCGACGCTCGCGACTTCATATCACCAGAAGGTATTGTACCACTATCAACCCCGCTAATCGTGATCGCTACTCCTGACCACTGAGCGATATGGGTACGGTATAATCAAGTTAACTTTTTGACCACAAGTGAGTGTTCCGCCCTCATAGTTCAATGGATAAAACGGCCGCCTCCTAAGCGGCAACTCCAGGTTCGATTCCTGGTGGGGGCAC
>CAZBTU010000070.1:0-3914 GCA_964494905.1 uncultured Pseudomonadales bacterium
CCTCGAATATAGGGATGAGAGATATTCACAGTTGAAAAGAGTTGCGGCTTGTCGGTGTTCAGCAACATTGCCAATCTCTCAACACTCGACTGCACCGGTGAGAGTGTCAGTGTGCGCTCTTTGTTATGGGTGAGACTGAATCCTACGCTTGGATGTGCAATCGCTATCGAGCTAATCACTTGGAGAATCTGACGATACTCGACAGCCGCTGACTTGAGGAACTTCTTTCTGGCGGGTACTCTGGCAAATAGTTGTTCAACTATTATCTGTGTGCCAATGGGCATACCAACAGGTTGTGGCTCACTCCCCAACTGCTCAAATGTGACAGTTACTTTGTGTCCGTGCGCTTCCTGCCGCCATCGAGTGGCGATAGTCAGTTGACTCACTGCCGCTATACTCGCCAACGCTTCCCCCCGAAAACCCAATGTCCCAACAGTGTGCAGTTCCTCAAGTGAGTATAACTTACTCGTCGTATGCGATTGATACGCTAACTGCAAGTCAGCAAGCTTCATTCCTTGACCATCGTCAACTACTGATATCTTTTCTACTCCACCAGCCTGGAGTGCAATGGTGATTTGCTGAGCCCCCGCGTCCAGTGCATTTTCAATAAGTTCCTTGACCACTGCAGCTGGTCTGTCTGCAACTTGGCCAGCTGCGATGACATCCACTACTGCCTGCGGTAATCGTCTAATCGTTCGCATACAGTTACTTCTTAACTTTACGTCTTTTCTGCTTTACCCCTCCCTCACCGCTGTCTTTGATTGAGACTTGGTTTCGTCCTTCCAAAGCCTGCAATAATCCCTCAGCTCTGTTGGTAACGGCGGTCGGCACCCCTGCCAAACGCGCCACTGCCACTCCAAAGCTATGCGAGGCAGGACCGCGTTGAATCGTGTAAAGAAAAACAGGCTCACCGTTGTGTTCTGCCACCGATAGATGATAGTTCCGGACAGCTTCAGGTGCCTGAAGTTCTAGATCCTGTAGTTCATGATAATGAGTCGCAAACAGTGACTGTGCTCCCAATTCCAGCAGGTGTTCTGCTACTGCCCAAGCGATACTAATGCCATCATAGGTACTGGTTCCACGACCAATCTCGTCCATCACGACCAAGCTTCTCTTGGTCGCATGTCGAAGAATGTACGCGGTCTCAACCATCTCCAACATAAAAGTAGAAAGACCACCAGAGATAGAATCGGAGGCACCACTTCTCACAAAAACCCGATCAACTGGACTGATGTTCGCCTCTTGTGCCGGAACAAAACATCCCATATGCGCCATGAGTACGATGACAGCCACCTGTCGCATGTACACTGACTTTCCGGCCATATTTGGTCCTGTAAGGACAAGCAGTTTGTGGTCGGTCTGATTGAGCAGAGCATCATTTGGGACAAATAACGTATCGCCAAGTGCCTTCTCAACTACGGGATGACGACCTTGCACAATTCTGGTTGTCCCATCCGAACTAAAAGTCGGTCTAACAAGTCGCTCTTCCACCGCTAACTGAGCAAATGTAGCAATGCAATCAAGCCAGGCAATGGCTTGAGCCAACTGCTGTAATGCCTCGTGCTCCTTCAATATTTGTTCAGTTAACTGAGTGAAGAGATCATACTCAAGACTGTGACTTCGCTCTTCCGCGGAGAGTATTAATAACTCTTTATCTTTTAATTCTGGCGTAATAAAACGTTCACAGTTCACTAAAGTTTGCTTCCGTTCATATTCAGGCGGAACAGCTGCCAAGTTTGATTTACTTACTTCAATATAGTACCCAAATACCTTGTTGTATCTAACTTTTAGAGAACCAATGCCAGTTCGTTCTCGCTCAGTTTTCTCTAAGTTCTTAACCCACTCTTTACTTCCACCAAGCATCGAGCGAAGCTCATCTAATGTTGCATTCACACCCACTCGGAAAATTCCCCCTGCCTTAACATCCGTACTTGGGTAAGGCTCTACCTGTTCTTCAATCAACCTAGAGAGAGAGCTTAGTTCTGGCGTCAGTCGACTAGTTATATGAGCAAAAACTTCCATCCCAACCGGGCGCAATAGCTCGACTGCTCTCTCACTGGCTACCAAAGCTTGCTGGAGCTTCACGACATCGATTGCCGTACCCAAGCCAACTGAAAGCCTTGACACAATCCGCTCAATATCACCGATACGTCTGAAATGCTCCCTAATCTGGTCACACAGTTTGGGTACTGCAACCAAAGCAGCAATCCCATCGAGTCGCTCTTCTGCCACGGTGACATCGGCCAAGGGTTGGCGCACCCAAGAACGCAGTAATCTTCCGCCCATAGCTGTTCTGGTTCTATCCAGGTACGACAAAAGAGATCCTGATGTTTGCCTTCTCTGAAGGCTTTCTAACAACTCCAAGTTACTGACCGTTGAGTGATCAAGAGCCACGAAGCGCGTCGGTGAGTACGTCGTTATGGTGGTGCAGTGACGAACTCTCCCTTGCTGTGTGTACTGCAAATAACCTAAAAGCGCTGCTGCTGCTTTATGAGCACTTGGCTTATCATCAAGTCCAAACCCTGCCATGGTCTCAACCCCAAAATGTCGTTCAAGAGTCTTTGCTTGTGATGAGGCATGTGCATCCCAGTCTTGATAATAAAAAACAGAAACATCTCTCTGATTCTTCAGCGCACTGAGTAGCTCAATATTATCGTAATGGAATCTGTTGAGTATGCACTCGGTGGGAGTGAAACGCAAAAGTTCGGGGTGTAATACCGCTTCCAAACTCGTATCTGGTTGAATCGGCAACTCAGTAACCTGAAAATCTCCCGTAGAAACGTCCGCAAACGCTAACCCAATGCGAGTTTTGTCTGCGTGAAGACTCAACACATATCGATTCTCAGCCGCGGTCACCGCCTCTTCAGCCAGCTGGGTACCTGGAGTCACGATACGTACCACTGCCCGTTCGACTATTCCCTTGTTATCAGGTTCACTGACTTGCTCACAAATCGCAACTTTGTACCCTGCCCGTACCAGCTTAGTAATATACGCATCAGCCGCATGAAAGGGCACCCCTGCCATGGGGATCTCTCCGTCTCGCCCTCGCGGTCGAGCAGTCAAGGTAATATCGAGTACATTCGCCCCGATTGATGCATCTTCTAAAAATAGCTCGTAAAAATCTCCAAGACGGAAAAAAAGCAAACAGTCAGGATACTGCTCCTTAATTTTGATGTACTGCTGCATCATTGGCGTGGTGAACTGCCTGTTTGACATACAGGTAACTATAGCAAACGATGACAGTAGAGACAGGGCTAACCTTGTTCAATTAATTAATTGGAATCGCGAGGCAGTGTTGCTGCCAAAGTAAGGTTGCGTTGCACCCGATGACCATTCAGCGCCGCTAGGTGAGCAAAAAACCTGAACGGTTCCATTTCTCCGGCATTTCCAGCTGGCTTGTTTGAAAAAACAAAACGCTCAAAATCATCAACTTTGACTTTCATTACATTCACTGATCGTAATGTTCGAGCTGTTGCAGTCCTCTTACCCCGCAATAGTGCCATCTCACCGAACACGCCGTTGTTCACTAAATAAAGTTGAGCTGCATTACCAGGAGCAAAGTCTGAAATCTCTACTGCCGGTTCCATTTTTGCACTTTGCCCAACCCACCAATTGTTTATGACATTTTTAAGTGATTGTCCGCCTTTTTGAGCCGTCAGCACATACAAGTAGCCATCATTCTCATCTCCCTGAGTGAAAATAGTTTGCCCGGCTGCATACTGTTCTATGCTGTAGGGTACACTAGCATTTTTGAGCGCGTGTTCTAGCTTGAGTGCATAGTCATCTATCAGCCAGTGTTGTAAGGGAGTATCACGACAACTTCGAGTAGTCTCAATCAGCATGCCTTCACTCTCCTTGGGTGTCAAAGCTGGCACACGATGGGCTAATGTTTGGGTCAGCTCATATGTGATGTA
>CAZBTU010000070.1:4014-5261 GCA_964494905.1 uncultured Pseudomonadales bacterium
CCGAGTAAGCGGAACTGTGGGAAAAAGTACAAGTAGTCATCTGATGGATCAAACTCTGTACCGCTCTTGATAATCTCAGGGTTATCTTTGGTAAAGTTAACAACTTCCACTATCTCCGGCTGCTGGGCCATTAGCTCTAAGACTGCCAGCTCAAAAGCCGACTCGGTTACTGGATCATATACATCAAGCCTGTTACGTCGCTCCACAGATCCGGTCTGATACGCCAGTGCAAATGACATGGTTTGAGCAGCATCACGAAATTGTTCCAACATGGCACTTTTTTCGGTGGTTTGGAAAAGTTTTCCCGGTTTAACAGCTTTCGTAGTACGTAAAGCCAAAGCAACCTGTAATGTCTCTTTCATCCATGGAGCCAACCAACCCGGTTTTACCATCTCGATGACAGCAACAAATGCCTCATCTGGATTAGTTCTCTTGTTCTTGAACCAATCGGTCAAAAATCTCTGAATGGACAGCATCTGAGTATCATTGCTATCCGCTATCAAACTCCCAAGAGCTAGTCGAATAACCAGTTTTCCTAAGCGCATTGCATATGGTTCTAGCAACGCCTCTCTACCCTCATCTCCTGATAACACCCAACGATAAAAAAGTGTCCGAAAATTGCTGAGATATAAGTGATTCCACTCAACGCCCCCAGGCTGATCAAGAGTTATCTTATCTTGAACCCTGACTGGCAACACTTCAGCCCCAAACAGAGTGCTAACTTCGTCTACACTATGGCTAAATGGCATTTCAGTCCACAAACAGTACAGAGCAATCAACGAATGATGCTCTAGCAGAGCCGCTCCAGCATTGAAGCCAACACTGCCAACACCCTCTACTGTGGGGATAGCCCCATCCTTCCCAATTAGCCCTTCTCTGTATGTATCCAATATTGCCCACTGAAGCTCAAGCTTTCGCTTGGTTCCATCCTGCCTTGTAGGCGCTTTGGCATACAAACGGTTTTCTATATCAAGTTGTTTGTCTGCAGAAATGGCTCTGAAACACACACAGCGCAAATCAATATCCGACTCAAGGTCCCCTTGAGCACCGGCAATATTTCCAAAAATATTAAAAAAGGCAACATCGGCATTTTGGTCTGAAATCGCCCGGCTTTCTGAACAAAGAGCCAACAAGTCATGCCTTTCAAGCTCCTGTCGCGAAAGCTCAGGCTGGGAAACTTGTTCGGCTGGTTGGTGTAAAGACTTCTCTTGATTTTCTAACACACTATCCTTATGTGTACAGTATAC
>CAZBTU010000071.1:0-5059 GCA_964494905.1 uncultured Pseudomonadales bacterium
CCAAAGCTCACAGCTCAAGACCAACAAGTACTGGGAGAGTTAGCTTCCTTCTCAACTATCGAACTTCCCGACCAAACCGAGGTCGTGGGTGGTGTGGAAGACTTGTTCGACGCAGACGAGCTACAATTTTGATATCTTGTAACAAAAAACAGTTTTCTCGAACTAAAAAAAGTTATTTAAACCGATTCGGTTTCACCATCGGCGAGCTTGATGACTGATCGTACGCCCTCTTTGATGCTGCGAATCTTTCCAATATTTCTGATCGAGTGAATGACTGAGCCACCTTTGCCGATCACTCTACCTATGTCATCTGGGTGAACGTGCATGGTGTACAGATACATGCCATTGGCAGTTTGCTCTTCTTCAACCGAGACTGCATCTGGGTTATCGACTAAGTGAATGAGGATATACTCAAGAAGATTTTTCATATCTGAGGTACTTATTCTTTGGTATCAGGAGTCACAGCATCTTGTGTTTCAGCTGTTACCGCATCGGCTGCCACTGTGGTGGTTTCATCTGAGGAAGTATCTGTTTCTGTTTTGGCTGGAGCTTCTTCGTTTACAACAGTGTCAGTCTCTTCTTTTGCTGTTGCTGCTGATTCTGCTGCAGCTTTGCTTTTCTCAGCTGATCTCTTTGATGGTCTGGCTGTTTTTGTTGGGAATGGGGTGCCTGACTGATATCTCTTATATAAACCGGCTACGGTGTCAGTGGGCTGAGCGCCTTTTTTGAGCCAATCTGAGTATGCACTTACATTGAATTCAAGAATTTTGGGGACCAAGGTAGGTGTGTAGTGTCCGAGCAGAGCGACGTATCGGCCATCACGCTTTGAGCGGGCTTCAGTAACTACAATGCGATAATGTGGTTGGCCTCGTTTGCCAAAACGTGCGAGTTTAATTCTTAACATATGTTCAATAGCTCTAAATTAGTACTGTCTCTGATAGATCCACAGATTATACTTGAGAAAGCAAGAGATCACAAGTACAAATGAAATGATTGAGTTCTCAGCTAGTTCTCTGCGCTCTCTTCGAAGACTTTAATAGCTTCACTTGCAGCTTCTTGTTGTGCAAGTTGCTTGCTTTTGCCCGCGCCCGTCCCGCGAACTATACCACCCACGGACACAGAGACAGTGAACTGCTTGTCATGATCTGGACCTTCCTCCCCGACTACCGAGTAGGTCGGTGCTTCGAAGCCCTGAGCTTGTACTATCTCTTGCAAATGGCTTTTGGCGTCTTTATAGAGCTTCTGTTCGAGAATGGCATCAAACTCGATGAAGAGCTCTTGTGCTAAGAATGTTTGCACAGCCTCGTACCCCTGATCAAGGTAGAGTGCTCCCACTACAGCTTCGAAAGTGTCAGCCAGCAGACTGGTATTTGTTCGTCCACCGGTTGCTTCCTCACCTTTGCTCATGTACAGTTTCTCGCCAAGTTCAAGTCTGGTGGCTACTTGTGCAAGTGTAGTGGTTTTTACTAGTGAACTGCGGTACGCAGTCAACTCACCTTCAGGCTTATCGGGAAATTTAATATATAAAAACTGAGTTGTTGCTAACTCGAGTACAGCGTCGCCTAGAAACTCTAACCGCTCGTTAGACTCGAGTGAGCTCGAAACTTTCTCGTTCAGTGCACTCCTATGTGTGAGCGCATTGATAAAGAGGGCTGAGTTGGTGAAGGTAGGTAACATACGACTGTTCTTATTATCCAAGTTCTCGTTCATCATGTACAGCAGTAGCTAGCTCTTGAACAGTCTCGACCTCATCATGCAGGTCTTTGGTACTCAATGTGAGCTCGAATTGTTGGTTGATGCGGCGAATAATTTGGGTGAACTCAGTCAATGAAATATTGAGTTCTTCGTCCAAAATTGCATCCGGATGTACTTCCTCCAGATCATTGCCGGTCAATTCAGCAATAATATGCTGTATTGATTGAAGCGTATCCACAAAACCAGTATCTTTCATAGCTGCCTTTACTAATAAGTACCACGGTGACCTCAGGTAACGGGGTCGAGGAGGAGCTTTGCAAGCACCCCATTAATAAATTTTGATGAGTTTTCTCCGCCGAATTCCTTGGCGAGTTCTATTGCCTCATCGATTAAGACTTTTTTGGGAGTCTTCTTATGTTTTGATTCAAACATAATCAACCGTAGGATTGCAAGATCAACTTTGTTGATATCTGCAAGTGGTCGCTCAGGTGCTGCAACTTGTATCTCCGAATCAAGCTCCTCAAAAGATCTTAAAAGCTTGCCAAAACTGGTTTCTTCAGAGTGTTTGATCAGACAACCAGAAAAACTCGAGGGGTTAAAAGCGCAGGCAAATAATGCTTGCATCAACTTGATGCGTTTAAGATGCCGCTCATCCATAACTTACCCTTTGTGTTGTGTGGTTCTGGCGGTCTTTTTGACTGCTGTGTTCAAAGGTTTTGCGGCTGCCTTGCTATCAACAGAAACAGCAGCTACAGCTTTTTTGTTGGTAGCACGCTTCCGTTTTCCTTCTGTTGATGCTTGTTTGGGGCTCAGTCCACTTTTTTGGAGGATTTGAGCCACAAGTCCTCTTTTGTGCAGTGGTACTGATGCGTTGGTATCTTTTTTCAAAGATGGAGTATTTCCTCGGCGACGCTTGCCACGTTCAACTCGAGTGATTTTGTTTTTTGGTAGTGCTCCCATGGGGCTCCTTACTGCAATAAATAGTCAATGCAATGGTTGGTATTGTATCACGAACAGTCGAGGGGGTCACACGACCCGAGACCATTTTGTGTGTAATTGATGAGTATGTGTATAATACCAGGAATTACTTGGGTTAATATAACATGTCACACGAGTTTTTTCCTTACCCTAATCCTGCGTATGAAGTTCTTTGTGAGAAACTTAAGAACGGTCGGGATAGTGTACCCACTTTGAGTCAAAAAGATATACATTTTTTAGACCAAGCGATTATCAATAACGTTCTGGCTCTACTTGGTCAGAAGATAACCGACATGTTTAAGGGTTACTCTGTTTTGGGTGCGGTCGAGTATTCACGGCTGCTCATGCGGCATCAAATTCTCCTCAGTTTTCGGTATCCTTCTTTGAGAGAAGTTGCTACAGAAAAAACTACGGCGGAGTATTTTGAGAAGTCGAATGCCAAGAAAGCAATGATTGATGAGTATAGAAAAACCTACGGTGAGAATCCAAACATACCAAATATCAATCTCTATCGACGGGGAACTATTCATCTCAACACTATTCACGAGTTTCCTATTTTGCAGCAGGAGTTTCGCAGGATCGCTCATGCACTTGGCATAGACTTTAATGGCTTATCTGACCCAAGGGAACAAGAATCCGAGTTTCGGCATGAAATGGGTCACCTCTCCCCTATCCTAGATTCCGTGCACCAAGTGCAGCCACAGGTTGGATTAAACATATTTTTGGCTATTAGAAATGGAGTGGTGCTGGGTTGGGCCTACAATGCATTTGCTTCATTTGTTGGTGAGTTGACCTTATCTGAGTACAGAGACATGTGTGGAGCCGATAATGATGACCCCTCAGAATCTGATGAGCATATTTCAGATTACTTAAACTCACTCGACTAATTATTTTTTTGATCAAATAGTGGGCGGGCGCTCACCACGTAGCGTTTGCTATCAAGCATGCCTGAACAGGTGTAAACATGGACTGTTCCGGGTTCTCCGGTAGAGAGTATTGAGAGATTATCTGGTGTGGTTTCGGTGGTAGTAACAACAGAAAACAACTGTTTACTCCCATCGGGGTATTCAAGTGCGAGAATGTCACCAGCTTTTGTTTTTGTGATAGATTTAAAGATACTTTTCCAGTTGTGTCCATAGATGATACGTTTGTCAGTTGCACCGAGTGTTTGTGGATTTGTAATCAGAGCAGCGCCACCAGTTGGGATCGCCCAACGCTCATCAGTATAGGGTACAGCAAAGAGCGGCACGGAAAGTTCAACACTGGGAATAATTATTCGAATGGGGTACGACTGTGAGTGTTCTCTGTTGTTATCAGTGCTCTCAGCGATATGAACTGCTGCCCGAGGATGAACTGGGAAAGCCATAGGTAGGTACGGTAAACTCAGCACAAACACACCTGCAAGCATCAAGCTTACACCCGTGAGTTGAAAAAACCGGCCAAAATGTGTCTGCATACTAGAAACTAGCGAGAGCGTTTGATTCTTTTTCCAAATACGATGCTGGAAATGCCCATAGCAACAATAAGGAGTCCCCATCTGGTTGTGCCTGTTTGAGCAAGTTGTGTACCCAGCACTTGTCCGGATGTGGCTAGTGTATATCCACCGACCCCGGTACCAGAATTACTTTCACCACTTGTGCCCCCGACTCCACTACTCATACAACTGAACCTGCTGTTCTTTGCCAAGTACGGGGTATCATTTAGTCCCCAGGCAGCGCCAGAAGGTATCCAGATCCAGCCTTGACTTTGCAAGTTAGCGAGCTCAGCTTCTGTAAGCTCACCATACTGCCACCACACTGTCTGAATTCCTGATGCGTTTTCTGGACAGAGACATTGCAGTACTTGGGTTTCCGAGTAGCGATACACGGTGTCTGAGCCAGTGTAGGTAGTTTGGTCACCTGGAACTCCATGTGTGCCGGTTGGATGGTAGGCAATCACAGTGCCTTGTATAGCGGTACAGGAAGGAAAATCCGGGGTTGAGACAGCCTGAACAGGTTGTTGATATAAGAAAAATGCAAAGCTAGCAACAAGTGCAGCTAAAAGTGGTTTGTATTGCATGTAGCCACTTTCCGTTATTACGTAAAGGTATCAGATTATATCACAATATATAAATTATAGTTAATTTATATCAAGACGAGCTAGTTTTATACTGTTGTTGTCTAGCTCTCGTGAAAACTGATACGATAGCTGTATGAAAGACAGGTATCCGGCAGATGGAGAAAAACAGCCAGTCAGCAAAAGGGAATTTTTGCGATATCTGGGATATATGGCAACGGGTGGCGCGTTGGTTGCGTTCCAAGGCCTTTTCAAGATCCCTTTCGTCGGTAGCGTACTAAAATCAGAAAAAGAAGCATCGAAGAGCCGGCCTAGGGACGGTGAGTTGACT
>CAZBTU010000072.1:0-4916 GCA_964494905.1 uncultured Pseudomonadales bacterium
TTGTTGCTATCATCAACTTTATCACTCGTACCCATAGTGATAAGCCAGATACAGCATTCGCTCCCGTACTGTTTTTGTCACTCCTGACTCTTTCTGTGACTATGATGGCTTGTTTATTTTTCTATCAGCCTTTGTTGCTTTTTATTGACGGAAAGAAAAAAGCAGCGGTCAATTTATTTATTCAAACAGTCGCTGTTTTTGCTGGTTTGACTGCTGTGGTTTTAATCCTTCTTCTTTCTGGTCTTATTTAGATTGAGCAAAGTCTATTTCACTATGAGGGAATATAGATTACAACCAGCGATTATAGAAAATTACCGAGGCAACTTAGCGCTGATCAAAGAACGAATACAATTATTTAACAACAATCCTGCGAAGACCCCTCCCGACTTAGTACGCAGCATGCTGGTCACACAAATGACTATTGAAAAAGCATCTACAGAATTTTCTGATGGAGACGAATTAGTATTATTAGACCGGTTAGAAAAATGGTACACCGATCAGGGTATCGACTTTCCTAATCAGGAGTATTTACAACGGCAGAGAGCTTGGTACAAGAGTTAGTTTCTCACTGGATATTGTTATCGTGCATAATTCCTCCCCACATCAGCAGAATCAAATTGACGTTATTAATTCACTTGAGCTTCAGGTTAAGAATAATTCTATGGGTTTTAGCACTGTCGCTCCTGTTAGTGACTATGCAAATGACACTCGTATCTGCTTAACAAGTGTACATTTGCCACACCAAAATTTAATTGCAAAGGTACAAGATTTTCTTATAAATCCTTACAAGGAAAAAATACAAAAGTTGATTAGGCAAAGCAGCGCTTAGTTTGATCGAGGACAAGGAAGACATTTTCCTCACTATCAGATAGATAAAGGAACCTTTCCAAATCATTGATTGCTTAGTGGATGTTGTAACTTATTGCTTGCATGCAAAGAGGAACAAACCTCTGATACAATTTTAGTTATGATTGAAGATATATTCGAGTCATATAAAAATAAATATGACTATGCGAGGAGTAAAAGCAGGAGAGAGCTCATCAATGAAACTGTACGGAATATTACTACCGCATATACAGTGCAAACGTCTGAAACATTTGGTCAATTTGTTGAAAACAATAACATTGATATTGATGCACTAGAAGCAACGTATGGCAAAAAAGTAGATGCTATAGTTGCAACATTCGACATGCAGCCATTATCTGACGCTGATAGAAAAAACGTTCTGATAGCTTCAGAGTTTTTTCACAGATTTGGTGAAATCGTGGCACGAGTATACGCTGATTTTGCATCCGCATTAGCTGCTGTTCTTGAGGCCAATCATGTATCAGATGATACAACCATTTTATTTAGTGGTAGGGATTCACTACCATTATTTATTGCTGCACAGAATAACGAAAAACTCAAATCACATCCAATCAAGTGGCTAAAACTTGGCCGGAGACAAATTTATTTTCTGCAATATCATCAGTGGTGGAAAAAAGAGCCAGACGTTATGGTGAAGGCACTTGCAGATAAGTTAAATGGTGCTTCTAGTACGGTAGTTGTGGACTTTGGATTTAGATCAACTGTCGACCGTACTGTCTTTGCATACTTAGCTTATCTAAATAAAAAAGGGTTGCTACAGTACCCCAAGCCGCAGTTAGAATTATCTTGTCTCTTTCATCTTGGAAATGATGCGGAAAAATTGAATTTTAATGATATTAAAAGATATTTGACTAAGGATACGCCAGAAGATGTATTAAAAATCATGGAGGAAGAGGACGAGGTAAACAGAGAAAAAACTTGGGGGTATCTGAATAATCTTATTGCGGTAATGAAGGATAAAAATTCTGGCATACAACTGCCTTTTTTAGAAGTCTCTGATGAGAGTGTATTTCTTACAGATAAATTTTTTACATTTATAGAGACTCTACAAGAAATTGGTGCCAGCGTGACTGAGAGCACAAGAGAAAGTTTCTACTCTCTCAGACATGGAAGGTCGCAAAAAGCGCTTCCAGCTAAACCACTTCAGATTAGCATGGGTAGATTAGCATTTTTACAAGCAATGAAAAATTCAGCATCTTCAACAAAAAGTATTTTTTCACCTGAGAATATCTCAGGACTGGCTGACGCATATCAACAAATAATTGAGTATCCTGGTGCATTTGCCTCTCTTTTCGACTCAAAAAGGAATGAGAGCGATGAGTTATACAGTGATCCGACAATACCCTCTCAAATTAGAAACTTACAAGATTTGCTCACTTTTACCGGGCGTGAAAAGGCGAGTCAATAG
The DNA here is from genome assembly GCA_964494905.1 of uncultured Pseudomonadales bacterium. Classification (GTDB taxonomy): domain Bacteria; phylum Patescibacteriota; class Microgenomatia; order UBA1400; family PJMF01; genus CAZBMX01. The sequence goes on from CAZBTU010000072.1 coordinate 2,276, forward strand.
GTTTAACATTCTTTACTAGTTGGGTGTATATTACGTCACAAGTGTAGGTGCATGAGCTCATAGTTCTATAATGTTGACAAATTATTATTATGATACTCTGTACTCATAAATTGAATGGATAGGTAGTTGCTATCTATACTTTTTGATTTATGAAATGTGTTCCTTAACATCGTTGCTATTTTCCTTGCTCACAGTGGGTGGATTTTGAATAGTTATCTAAACTTTGCTACTCAAAATCCACCCATTTCAAGATTCACTGATTATTGAGGTGAAAAACACAGTTACAAGGAGATTCTCTGATGAATGACTCAGTAAAAACCACAATCGAATATGCGGACCTCTCGCCAGAAATGCAAGTGCATTTCCTAAAGGCACAGGCTCAGTATGCAGAAGCCGAATTGGAGCGCAAACGGTATAATAATCGCTTGCTCTTGGTCAATTTCCCAATTCGTGTACTTCTGATTTGTGCGATGGCCTATGTGAGCCTTATCACGATCAGCAACCCAGCGTCCGAAGTTCAGACCTGGGTTGACACAGTGGTTGTGAGTGCGATTGTCGCACTCCTGTTTATGGTGATTAAAAAGATTGCAAACTTTTTTTACGTTTCTTTCATTTTTATCACCTGTTGTCTTGGCGCGTTGACCATGCCAATTTATTACTTGGTGGTGGGGTATATCACTTTGTATGGGATTCAGTTTGTGATTCCGGAGTGGTTTTCATTGCCAGATAACATGTTATTGGCACTGTTGGTTGGTTTTGTGATCAGCTTTGGTCAAGTGCCAGAAATGTCACAACCCAGTAAACCAGAAATCAATGTGTCTGGGTAAAAAAATTGTTATAGCAACGATGAAAGGCTTGGTGCGTCGAAAGGCGCACCACTTTCTAAGATGTCCCATGCTTGCCCCCTGACTCGAGAGTCAACCTGCTATGATTCTCTCATGTGTAGCCGTGGTAAAGCGCAATCTTGGGATGACAGTGATCACCAAAAAGTTGCAGGTGATCTTAAACATCCCTGTCCTTTTGAAGCTCATTTCTCAGAAACTGGTCATTTGTATCATGCACTTCCATGCCTTTGTCTTCATTAGGCAATAAGGACATAACAACAAGTTGCACGTGTTTTCATGTATAGATCACTTTTCTAAAGTTGTCGTTGGATAACGTTAGTTCTTCAATATCATTTACAAAACCATTCATAATGTCTTTACAAGCCTAGCTACCAGTGCCTTACAAGTGGGTTGTTAAATTTTTATTCCTCGAGAAAAACCTGAGTGGAACATCGAGTCAATGTGTTTTTTACTCCTACACACAAGTGAGACTTATGAACTACTTAAAAGAATACAACAAGTTGATATATACAATTACTTAATATAGTAGTAGTATGAAATAATAGCAATTAATTCAATTCTCACAATGAGTTCAACCATTAACCAACGAGCTACCATCTTTCTTAAGCCTTCCATTTTGAAGCAAACCAAGGCACAGGCCATTGTGGAAGATTTGACACTCTCACAGCTTGTGGAAAAAGCTCTAATTGAATACTTACCCGTTAAAACAATTATCCGCAAACTGAAACCCTAGTTCTAGCAGTGTCGGGTTCTAGCCTAAATTTAAGATCTATCAATTACACGAAAGAAGGTTTTATGACAGAAGTCGTAGAACAAGTTAAGGTAAAAGCCACAGGTACCGAGAGAGCTGAGTACATCGCCTATTACATACTAGGCGCGTTGGAAATTCTCCTGCTCTTTCGTCTAGTACTCAGGATGATGGGTGCAGGTACCACAAGTGCATTTGTACAGATGATTTACACTCTTTCATCCATATTCATAATGCCATTTGAAGGCATTTTCCAGAGAGGTGTGACTCAAGGATTGGAAACAGCATCCGTTTTTGAACCAGCTACACTCGTCGCCATTATTGTCTACGGACTTATAACTTGGGGAGTTGTAAAGCTAGTACATATCTTATCGGGTGAACAGCAAGTCGAATAATTAATATTTACGCCGGTGATTACACAATCACCTGTAAAAAGGGGATCTTTATGGGACTTATACTTTGGATAATCTTTGGAGCAATTGCGGGTTGGTTAGCTTCACTCCTTATGGGTACTGACTCTAAACAGGGAACTGTTTATGACATTGTCATGGGAATCGTTGGTGCTGTCGTTGGTGGCTTCTTAATGGGCTTGGTTGGTCAACCCGGTGTCACAGGCTTCAACTTGTACAGTATGGTTGTGGCAGTTATCGGTGCGGTTGTCGTGATCATGGTTGCTAGAAAATTGAGATAAGTGAGAAGATGTGCTAGAAACCGTTCGGTTCTGCCGAACCTATTAGCCAAAACCAAAAAAAGCTCTGTTTTTTTACAGGGCTTTTTTATGAACTCAAGTTATTGATATACTAAATAACCATGAAAGCACAAAAACCTACGACTGTAGACGAGTATATCGCTCAAGCGCCGTCAGCAGCACAGGATAAACTTCGTGAACTTCGACTGTGTTTACAGAATGCGGCGCCCAAAGCACAAGAAGTTTTAAAGTGGGGTCAACCAGCTTTTGTTGCAGAGTATATCTTGTTTGTGTACGCAGGATTCAAAGGTCATGTTAGTCTGCACCCAACTTCACAGGTAATCGCTGCCTTTAAAGATG
>CAZBTU010000073.1:0-4796 GCA_964494905.1 uncultured Pseudomonadales bacterium
GGATTATACCTTCTACAGGCTCTAACACCGAAAAATGTTCAAATCAAGGGAATTTAGCAAGCCACATCAACCCATTCGAGGGTATTAGACGGATCTATCAGACCTTTTCAACTGTTGCGGGGAGGACGTCATTTTATCCGCTAGGACAGGAAACCCCGTAGGTTCCTTCAGATTTTGACGCGAAGCGGCAACGAAGCTACGGGGATGAATGCCAGCAAAGTATCACAGTATGTGATACTTTGTCATCATGAGAACTCGGTCGCTTAGTCACTCGACATATCAGCACCAATACCATGTGGTATGGGGGGACAAGGTCAAGAAGAAAGTTTTTGAAACCATATGTACATGAATACTTTTTGATTGAACTAAAACGGTTGATTGCAGAATACCCAACACTCCATTTGATTTCAGTCAATACAAATCAGGATCATGTACATCTACAAATAGAGATACCACCCAACATAGCGGTGAGTGCTGCAATACAAAGACTGAAATCAGAGACAAGTAAAAAGGTACGGAAACAATTTAAGTTCATAGATCGGATGTATCTAGAAAAAGGAATATGGAGTGTTGGCTATTTTTCATCAACTGTAGGTTTGAATGAAACGCAAATCAAAAAGTATATCGAGTACCAAAACAAAATAGACGAAGGTGTTCAGTTAACACTCTAGATCTCATGATTGATAGATGGAAACCCCGTAGCTAGCGTAGCGTACTGCGGGGAGGACGTCATTACGGTGAATTTTGGTTTGCTACGTTAGATTGTAGTTATATCTTACACAAAACAATTTAGCATACCAAGCAGAGGGCATATTGTGGGAGTAATTACAGCAAATACCTAGTTAAGATGCATAAGCTATCATAGCTCATATCTTCTGCAATCTAATAGGAAATGGCTATTGTTTATTTTTTGAACAACGACAGCAGCCATGTCCAAAATTTTTTCTGTGGCGAACCACTCGCGCTATCTTCATTGTTAGTATCCAATACAGAGTTAGTGCTGTTTTTTGTAACTTTAGGTAAAAAAGTATCTGGATTTTTATTGGTAGGTATACTAAAAAGTGAAGATTTTTGCGTGTTTTCCTGAGTTGGTATTAATGGTTGTTTTTTATCTTTATACAAAAAATGTGATGGATTCGAAGTAATAAAATTACTACTGTCAGAGTATGCACAATCATTTTTTGCTTGCACTATGAAAGAGTATGTTTGTTTTGGATTAAGACCGTAAATTGTACGCACAATCATTCCTGTTGAAATATTGACCTCAAAACTATCTGCATATTTTTGCATGTTTAACTGTTCACCGTACCATACTACATAGCCTGTGTGTCGATCTGCAGTTGGGGAGATCCACAAAACAGCTGTAGTGCCAATTCTATTTACCAAAAATAATTGAGGAGCACTGTTTGGTCTAATGGCAGAGCATGTATGAGCATTGTGTGTGCTGCTTGAAGTACTGTTGTAACTTTGTGAGCTTGATGTACTTGTAGTGGATGGTGTGGGTGATGATGCTACCTCTGATTCTAAATCGTTACTTGCAATATATAGTTGCCCGTTGTTGTCGTAAGATGTATTGATATTTTCCCAATTAAGTGACAGGGATTCAAATACTATCAGAGAGCCATCTGGCGAGATTGAACCGTTCAGAGAATTTTTATCACCAGCTGTGTCACCGTCCGAACTTACCTTCGAAATGGCTTCAGAACTAACAGAGTAGGCAAAGACATCACCGTACGCATTTTCATCACCAGCTACCAAATTTGTTGCCGTTGATTGGAATACTATGAATGTACCATCAGCAGAAATTGAAGGTCTGGTACTGTCACTGTCACCTATAACTGAACCAACTTTCGATATAAGAACTGTAGTCTCATTGAGTGAATCAAAAAGGAATACTTGATAAACACCAGATTCATCTATGTTTACAATGTCATCTGCTAGTGAAACATATGCCACATATCGTCCATCTGAGGACAGTACTGCTGAAATTGACTCCCCGTTTGCAACCCCTCCTTCAGATGATTGACTGACTAATTGAACTTCAGAACTTAGAACATCAAACAAAAATATATCACTGACAGTATTAAGGTCATTTACAATAAGGTTATCAGCTTCAGATTGAAATGCAATATGTTGACCATCTGATGAAATTTTTGGATTGGTACTTTCACCGTTCCCCAATCCTAAGATTCCTGGTGAGACTAACCTAAACGAATCTTCAGAAACATCATATAAAAAGATGTCAGTAGTTTCATTGTCGTCATCTGGGATCAGGTTGGTGGCAGCGGATTCAAACACGATATACCGACCATCACTTGATATAGACGGGTTTGCACAATCAAGGTCTGCAGCTGTAGTAATAACGAGCATCGTATCAGTTTGACGGTCATATCGAAAAATATTGTTCTCTGCTGTCAGTGCATCCTCAGTTAGGTTGGTTGCACTTGATTGAAATACTACATATCTGCCATCAGGAGTTATTGCAGGTTGGCTGCTTGAACTGTTGGCTGGTGTATCTGCACCTGCACTACTAATAATCTCGAAAGTGTCTGTTACTGAGTCATAGAGATAAATCATTGATATTGGATTTGTATAACCACTCATAATATTTGCGGAGTTTGACTCAAATACCACATAACGGTTGTTTTGAGTGAATGATTGACTCGAGGGTACAGTTGCACCTTTATCTAGTGGAACATTGCCTGAGACCGGATTATCTGCGGGTATGGTAGTGACTGAGCCATCTGTTTCCCAAATAAAAATATCCTTCACCTCATTTAAGTTTGCTCCTGCTGTATCAAGTATAGTGCCAAGAGAAACAAAAACTATTGAGGATGCATCTTGGGATATAGCGGCTTGAATACTAATTGCATTTGACTGCTCACTAGTTGAGGAGATAGATACTCGTTGAATGCTATTATCTTGAAGATCAATAATAAACACATCTTCTACGTCATTTGTATCTGCTGCGACGAGTCCATCAGATGTGGAGGAAAATGTAAGGTATCTACCGTCAGAAGAAAGGCCAGGATAGTTTGAGCTACCAGTTGTAGTTTCACCAACTGTAGAGTCGATAACACGAATGAGAGTCTCTTCCTGCCGGTCATACAGAAAAATGTCATACATGTCATTATTGTCGCCTGCAACGAGAAGATCATTATTTGAAGAAAAAGTAACATAGCGTCCATCCGCTGAAATCGATGGGTCATACGCAGGGTCACTCGATTGAGAGTCATCAAATGTTCTGCTAACAAATGTCATGATGTTTGCTTGACGATCATATAGAAAGATATCGTAATGGATGTTGACCGTGTCCGCTACTAAGTTGGTCGCGATTGATTGGAAGGTGACGTAACGTCCATCTTCAGAAATTGATGGATTTGAGCTATTGCCAGATGAATATGAGGATGCATCAAGACTTAAAGAAATAAGTTCTGTAGTGCCATCAGCAATAGAGCGAACAAAAACATTTGAAACAGCAAAGTGGTTAGCTGCAGTCACTAAATTCGATGCATGTGATTGAAAAACTACAGAGCTGCCATCGCCAGAAATAATGGCGAAGTTGCTATTGTGATTACCTTCATCCTCATCACTTGACACACTGATTCGTTCAGTTGTGCCAGTCTGTCGATCGTATAGAAAAATATCTGACCTACCGTTTGTATCAGAAGCAACTATGTTGGTGGCGACAGATTCATAAGTCACATATCGACCATTTGCTGAGATACTGGGTTGTATGCTATTGCCATTAGCAAAATCATTTACTGTGTTTTTACTTATAAGCTCAAATTCGTTGGTATCTTGATCATATAAAAAAACATCTTGAGAGTTATTATCATCTCCAGCAACATAGTTATTTGACAAAGAGTTAAATACAATATATCTGCCATCACCTGATATCTTGGGACGAGTAGAATCTTGATTGCCTAAAGTTAGTGCGGTGCCATCTGTGATGTCGATACGATCAAGTGTCGTTGCTGCATATGCTGAGACTGAGGAACACGCGAAAAGCATGCACAAGAGCACGGAAAAAATGGTTTTTATTGCAGTTTTTGAGTACATGGTGCTTTAGACAGTATAATCCTGATTTTTAGAGTTAAATACAACACAAAATGTATCAAATGATGCCATCTAATTCTAGAATGTTTATCATTTTCAAATTCAAATTTTTAGTTAGCCTTATGTGAAAGTAAGTTAAAGGAAATTATTTATGATATATTCACCTTTAATTGCAATTTTGAGGTATTTGTCAGAGTAGGTAGTTACAGCGTAACGTTAGTAGCTAAAGTGAACTACTTTATTTTTTTGCAGTTCTTGGCGCCCATGTAGGTCATGAATCCGAGAACAACACTAGCAATAAGTAACCCTTGTGGTTGAGTGAGTATTTGCATGAGTGGGGTATCCTGCTTAAAAAGCAGATGGAACACAACAGAGATTGGTAACATCCACCAAATCCAGGATGTCCAAGGTATATGCACGTGAAGTTTAACAAAAAGTTTTGTCAACAATGGTGAAAACAATAATATTCCAATATATCCCAATACAATGTCAAAAATAGCAAAAGGTCCAATACGAACTTGGCGAAGAAGAGTGATGTAATCCATCCTAACACTTTACACCTATTTTGTTTCACAAGGTTGACAATATTTAGGAATTGCCTTTTTTATGGACCTAGAACTCGTTTCATGACAAATAGTGCTGAAAAGCTTGAGTTATCTTGATATAGTGAACTGTATATGTCAGTTTATGAGAGTGTCATTTCAAACGAAGTGCTTATCCCAGTATCCAAAGTTTTT
>CAZBTU010000074.1:0-1318 GCA_964494905.1 uncultured Pseudomonadales bacterium
ACAAGCTTTAAAAAGCGTTGTCGATGTTGGTTTAGGCTAAATTTCACCCAAAAAATTTTGTGTCACAACTGTTTTTGTAGTGATTTACCATACAAGTCTGTTACAACATACCCAAGTCGTTCATAGAATTGTCTGCTACGTTTTAGTGCATGTACAATTTTTGACTGCGTGCAGCCTGCCTGTTTGCACAGAGTTTCCACTTTGCTCATGATAGTGCGACCAACTCCGGTTCCTTCATTCGCGACCCAGATGTGGTAAATGGCGACATATGGGTCAGTGTCATGAATGATGATATCAAACTTAACTCTAAATTCTGATGATTTAACCATGACTACAATTTCGTTCGGATGGACTGTGCGGAGGTTGATCTCAGTAGGATGTAATGAGTCAAATGTTTCAGCCAAATGTGCCTCAATTTTTGATGCAACTTGTTTTAAAACATCGTTATAGCCAAAGTCTATATTTTCAATGGCATTTATCTTGGTTTCTGACACTACCTTTATACTAGCTCACTGCGCGTATGGGTCAAGCTTACCTATTGTGCTGGGTTGTGTGTTTGTTATGGATCCAACGGATGACATTAGGCAGAATTAAATCACTTTGATACGCATTGATGCTTTTGGTATATAATCGAAAAATGCAGCATCCTTATACCCCCGAACAAGTGGCCACTTTTATTACTCAAAACCCAGACGAGGCCAAGTACACAATGTACTTCCTTTTTGACGAAGTGCTTGCCAAAGAAGTTGGTGTCATCCACTCGGTTTTGGCCCTGTTCCCTTACGGCCAATTTAACAGGTTGGTAACGGTACATAGTGAGAGAGCTTCAACAAAAGACCCTCTCACACTTCTCAGGTCAGCCCAAGATGCCAGGTTGCCAATCGAGGTGACAATGACAGAGATTATCCGGGCTATGCACGGTGGCTTTACATCTGTTGAGGATGTGACCAAAGTTGTCCGTGAGTACAACTTCCCACTGGCTCTGTTGGCACTGGTTCAGACAAGAGCCGAACAGTTTGAGAAGGTGCTGTATACTCAGCGTGATTTAGCTCCTTCAGTCGCTTTGGCAGCTATGCTCGCACAGATTAGGCTTGAAATCGCAGCCATACTCCCTAGATACAACTAACAATCACAGAATTATTTGGTAAATCCCAGAAAGTTAGCACAACTTGCTACTAGTCAATTAAAAATGCTTGTGTATAATTATACAACTTGTATCTATCAAGTGAGACAGTTCTCGGTAATTTTTGAACACAATCCATCTTGACACCATCTTGACAGTCAACTCGTAATGCAGAGTTGTTTGTCTGCGTAGTAA
>CAZBTU010000074.1:1418-3164 GCA_964494905.1 uncultured Pseudomonadales bacterium
TGATACCAACGCTACTCCGAAGACTACTGTCAAGACCGAGCCAAAATCTACCCCAAAAGCTGCTTCCAAGACTGCCGCTAAAACGGTCACCGTGCCTCAAGCATTGCTTGATGACGTCCAAAAACTGCTTACTCAGGCAAAGAAACAGGGCTATATCACGCAAGACGAAATTTTGGATGTCTTTGTCGAGCCTGAACTCTATATTGAGCAACTCGACGATCTCTATGATGAGGTGATTCGCAAAAGCATCGACATTTTTGAATCAGTTTCCGAACAAAAGGACTTGGTTGAAGAAGACACTCTGGCACAGGAGCTGGAAACCTTGTCATCACTGAGTGACAAAAGTGTGGCAGACCCAGTTCGCATGTACCTCAAGGAAATCGGTCGAATTCCTTTGTTGAATCGAGAAGAAGAGATTCGCCTCGCTCAGCAAGTAGAAGCTGGTGATCTTCTGGCCAAAAAGAACCTCACTGACGCCAACTTGCGGTTGGTTGTCTCGATTGCCAAGAAATACATCGGTCGAGGTATGACATTCCTCGATTTGATCCAAGAAGGCAACAAGGGTTTGATCCGAGCTGTGGAAAAATTTGACTGGACCAAAGGTTTTAAGTTTTCCACCTATGCAACATGGTGGATTCGTCAAGCAATTACTCGCTCTATTGCTGATCAAGCCAGAACCATCCGTATTCCCGTCCACATGGTTGAGACCATTAACAAACTGATGCGTACGTCTCGTCGGTTGATGCAAGACTTGGGTCGAGAGCCAACTCCCGAGGAAATCGGTGGAGCGATGGAGATGGAGCCTGACAAAGTTCGTGAGATTTTGAAGATCTCTCAGAATACGACATCCCTTGAGTCACCGGTGGGTGATGGTGATGACGACAGTGTACTCGGTGATTTCATCTCGGATGAGCGTCAGGTTTCTCCCTACGATGCCACCAGTCAACAGATGTTACGCGAGAATGTAGATGAGGTTTTAGCTGCTTTGTCCGACCGTGAGGCCAAAGTATTGAAGATGCGATTTGGTTTGTCTGGTAACAAAATGATGACTCTCGAAGAAGTTGGGCGCAAGTTTGGCGTCACCCGTGAGCGCATTCGACAGATTGAAGCCAAAGCGTTGCGGAAGCTCAAACATCCTAGTCGCAGAAAGAAGTTGCAGGACTTTTTAGAGTAAAGGAAGGCACTATGAACGACAGTGAGAAAAAGGGAAAAGAATTTGCAGATGAAGTGTTTCAGAAGTTGGTTCGAGCTGGCATCATAAAAGGAGACAGAGCCCAATCTTCTACGGTAGGTCCTATCGACCTGAGAACTGATGCGAACAGAGCTGATACATATGAGCCATACGTTCCCCCCGTTGCGTACGAGGCGAGCAGCCGGTGTCCAACTTGTGGCACAAACAATCACATCAGGCTCACTTCTCAGTATGAAAACCAACAAGTCATCTTAACTTTTAGTTGTATTTTTTGTGATCTTAAGTACGATGAGACAGTTTCTGTTCAGACTGTTGCATATAGGCCGGGTGAGTGATTGGCTAACGAAGCCTTCTGAAAGGTGTGAGGCTTTTTGAGTTAAAAATTGATTGTTCACACAGTTGACGGATTGTCTTTTAGGGCAACTCTTGTTAAAATTACTCGTCAGATTTAGCCATGAACATGGCTCAAAGTCTGTGCCAATCCCCTGTAGCTCAATGGCAGAGCATTCGGCTGTTAACCGAAGGGTTGTAGGTTCGAATCCTACCGGGGGAGC
>CAZBTU010000074.1:3264-4754 GCA_964494905.1 uncultured Pseudomonadales bacterium
TCATTTTTTCCTCAAGTAAAATATCCCTAGAACTTAAAACCCCCAAGTAGACATTCGATCCTCTGTTATACTTTTTCCATGAAAGATATCACTCTACATGCAAATTGGCTTATCAAGGCTCCTATTACAGAGGTGTTCAGTATACTAACCGATTTTGAAAAATGGCCAGAGTACTTTCCAAAAGTTGCTGAATCTATAGAAATCAAAAAGCATGCAGGTAATCTTTTGGAAATAGAGGCATCAGTCAAATCATTTGGTCGACTATTTCCAGTAAAAATGAAAACTAAAGTTTTACAAAATAAAGGCTTTACATCAGATAACGATAGTCCTGAATTTGGAACATCAGGGCATGAGGAGCTGTTACTTTCTGAAAGTGCAGCGGGAACAGTGATTGATTACACGTATCAAATTACCATCCATAAACCCTGGCTGCGCATTGTTGCCAAGCCATTGATAAGTTGGTTTTCCATGAAATTTTGGGAAAAAGCTGTCATAGATGAACTGAGAAAAAAGGTGAAAAAATAACCGAGATTAGACAAAGTACGCCCTAATTTGGTTTATAGCGGGGGGCCTTAAATATCTCAGAACCTCATTGACTTGCCATAAAACCAGATACAGAAGTCTAGGTATTGAATACAGATGATATACCAGTGAATGATGAATCAATTCATGATGTTCAACTCGTTCATCTGGCACCTGGTAGCGTAGGTGGGAATCATAAACACTCTCGCACAGAATGGTTCATTGGCATTGGTGATCTTCTATTCATCTGGCTTGATGAAGAAGGTAATACTCATCAGGAACATATGCATCCTGATGCTCAAATCATACGATTACAGTTCCACCATATCTACCCCATGCTGTAGCAAACGTATCATCAGATACATTCGGTATTCTGTATGAAATGGCGGACGGAAAAATGAAAGATGTAGAAGCAATCAAAGTCTATGAATGATAAAGAAGTTTTACGCCAAATAAAAAAATTTATTGCATCGAAATATCAGATGGTTTTTGCCACCTATGGCGAGCATCCTTGGATCGCAACTTTATATTATTCTTCCGATGAGGATCTAAATGTTTATTTCTTGAGTAACCCAGAAACTCTACATTGTAAACAGATTGTAGAAAACCCACATGTTGCACTCAGTATTGCTGATTCACCACAAGAACCTTCATCCAAGAAAAAAGGCATACAAATATATGGCATATCGGAACAAATTTCAGATAAGCAGAAAATCATTCATGCTCTATCTCTTTGGAAAAAAACACTCAATGTAACTAGTGAGTCATATACATACGAAGGAATGATGAAGAAGCTAACAGACGGCAGAATGTAAAAGGTTACATCTAAAATAATCAAGTTCTTCAATCAAGAAATTTGGGAGGAGGGCGAAGAGCTCAATATTTTCTACAAAACGAGCAAAGTTTTTTGAAACGTAGCTTTGAGTTTAATGAAAAAATGCTTGATGACATAGAAGAACTTGTTTATT
>CAZBTU010000075.1:0-4469 GCA_964494905.1 uncultured Pseudomonadales bacterium
TTGTGGAGGAGATAGCTCGTTCAACCAAGCGCCGTAAGGAAATCATCAGAGAAATCGACGAAAAAAGTCGTACAAAAATAGAGGATGTCATTCACTCGTTGCTGAATACCGAGTACGTAGCAGAAGTAGATTATGTGTCGGAGTTGGTACGTGTTATCCTCGCATATGCGTACAAAGGCAAAACTGTTATTTTAGGCAGAGGGGCAAACTTTGTTACCCCCTTCGCTCGTGGACTACACGTGAATATCATGGCTCCGTATAAAGTTAGAGTTCAACGCGCAATGGATTTTGAGGGTCACTCAGAACCAAAGGCGAAAGAAGTAATTGCGAAGGTTGAGAAAGAACGCAAGGAGTTTGTGCAGCAGTACTTCAAAAAAGATGTTACCAAGCCCAACTCATATGATTTGACGATCAACACCACCTACTTCCGAGTACCGGAGGCACGTGATATTGTAATTGCAGCGTTTCGACAAAAGTTTCCCCAGACACAGTTGGTGAAAAACCTTTTGAAATAAGACGGGATCCGTAGTACAATTTCCCCATTCCTTTCCTGAGATTCTCAGACTGGTCAGGTGTTAAGAACAAGCCGAAGTGGCGAAATGGTAGACGCGCACGCTTCAGGAGCGTGTGGAGGCAACTCCATGGAGGTTCAACTCCTCTCTTCGGCACATCTGCCTATTGCAGAGCTATTCTAAATGATATAAAGTCTCATCCGTGCAAAAAAGTTACATTTACACCCAAAAGTTCCAAGTCATCCTCAATTTCCTGAGGAGGGGGTAGCGTGTAGCACAGAATCGAAGATTTACCCCCTACTCTGGCAGGGGGTTTTTTTTATGCAGGAGCAGTAGTATGAACAATGAGCATATACAACCAGATTACAGACGTTTGACGATGGGTCACTTTGATCCTCACATCACAACCAACGAGCTCAAGTTGTTCAAGGAAGTTTTCAGTGATGAGGGTTGGGCGTACTTTAAGTTTTTGTGTCGTATTGAGTCCGGTGGTGGGCATCAGGTTTTGCTCCCAGTGCTTGATACCCATGCAATCCAGACAATGCTAGCGAACATTACCGACCATTTCTATCAGTGGGTTGACTGTCAATATGGTCTGAGAACTGAAACTGCGGAACAGTTTGTGGGGAGGATGCTGGAAGAATCAAATCAGGTTATGGGGTATATCAGAGCTACACTGTTTCCTGAGAGAAAATGGACACTTAATTTGCGAAACGAGTTGCAAGTCAGTCCCAGTGACCCGATTGAAATGCTCCATGTACTGAGTAGCGAGTCTGATCCCCTGCTCAGGTTCGAGATGCTTCGTTCACTACTCATAGCCTATGTGTGCGCCCACTTACATAGCAGAGATGTGCTGCATTCATTGAGGACCAAACTATATAATTTGCAAAAACTCTTTAATGGAGAAATTTTTTCTGGTCGTGCTGGATCAAGTGGTGTTCAACAAATTTTTTCTTTGCATGATCGAGAGAATAGTACTGTTGCGTGGGACTACACATATCATGATTTACAGACACAGCGTCGGCCTGGCTGGCATATCAAAAGCCACGCGGTGCACACACGCAGTTTGGCCCAGCTTGATGGTCTGCGAGTGATTACGAACACGAGGCAGAAGGGATATCCGGCTGGTGTGGTCAAGACTATGCTGAAGGCATTGCAAAATGGTGGAGTTATTGATCCTTTGAGCTTCGTTCAGGATTCGATAGGTATGTTGTATGCAGTTATGGGCGGAGTGGAAGAGCGTAACTCAGTCGTTGAGCTCCTAAAGGAAACTCTTGTATCAGCGAGTAAGGCAGGTTTATTGCCGGATTTGGTTATAAAAAGTCGGGGAAACACCACAAGCAAGCCAACTTCAACTCGCAACGGCATGGAGCGATTTAATGTATTTTTGGAGAACAGCCCTGTTCCTGTCGAGATCATAGTTCGCTCCCTGCCAGAATTCCTTGATGCTGAGTATCATACGGGCACTTGTAACCCAGAGACGGGTAAGTGGAATGGCGCATCTCATGAGCTTTTTGAGATTTATCGCTTGATGGATCTGATTCCGATTTTCTTCCCGAGTGATTTATACTCTCATGTGGGCAGCGATCCTACTCAGAGTGCTCATGAACATGCTCAGAGAGTCGTGCAGAACTTGCTTACCAGCCATGCAATAGTGCTGCCCTGAGCTCAATCTTGTGAGTAGTCTGGGGTTTGAGGTATAATTGGCGGCTGTTACAGTTGCACTCGCCCAGGTGGTGAAATGGTATACACGTACGCTTGAGGTGCGTATGCCGAAAGGCGTGGAGGTTCAAGTCCTCTCCTGGGCACGTAAAATATTGCAATCATGTTGTTTATGATCGAAGGCGGTTTTTTTGGTGATTTGATGAAGGAACAGCAACTTTAAAGTGATTTGAAAAAAACAGGCAAATCAAAAATTCTAGGAGACACTTTTTATTCTGACTGTTTGAGCTTAAGTGAAGTTTCGATTGCGGCAAGTACTTGACCGAGCGTGCTTTCCGGGCCAAAGTTATGAGGCTGTCTTTCTATTGTGGTCAGGCTTGTCTGTCCTAAAATATGTTGATGATTTGATTCGCCAAAAGTAACATTTTCAGCTACAAGTGTTAAAGAGTCGACTACTCCTTCAACAGCTGCGACATTCTCTTCACTTCCACTTATTCTTAAAACAGTAATATCTTGGTCACTTGTGTCATCCGTTTCAAGACTGACAAATCCAGCAGAACGGAAAATTTCTAAAATTCTCTCAACAAAAGGTCTTTGGATTGAATCAACAAGAATTCTTTTCTCTGAAAGGGTTGCTTTAAGTGTTTCGCTCATAGTTACATTAGAATGTATCACTTTCTAGGTTGGTATTAAAGTGTTCTTTTTTTAAGTCTAATCATACTGTGGCCCGAAATGTTGTTAGTACTTTGCACTTCTCGTTCTTGGTAATTGTGCGCAAATAAATTATAATCCAGTTCCGTGAGTTTGGGCTGTTTTCTGTATTCAGCACTTCTTAATATAGACTTCACGGCTAAAATGCGGCCGCTTAGCTCAGTTGGTTAGAGCGTTCGGTTTACATCCGAAAAGTCGGGGGTTCGAGTCCCTCAGCGGCCACCATCATTTTTTCTCGACTTTGATTGACACATTTCCCACACGGCAAAGATAACAGTGCACCAGGTGATAAAACTGAGGGTTTTGATGTGGAACTCTGGGATGGGTGCTGAGAGATTTCCCATCTGATTGGCAATGTTGTAGTAGTTTGCCGCAGCATATAGACTTGCGGCCAGGAAAAACAGTTGTCGAGGTTTGTGGTTTTTTTGTTCGGATAAATACCAGAATGGAATGCTCCAGAAAAGATACTGTATGCCCCAGCGTGGCAAGATCGATTGTATTAGCAATACAAGCAGCAGCAGAGATTCCCAAATTGGACGTTTTATTCTCCTAACCAAAATGGTGAATATCACAGCGCCAATTATGAGAATGATGGTACCGTTTTTTTGCCAGAATTCAGGTGCATTGAGAACTAGGGTGATACCCCACTCCCCTATTGGTCCGCCTGCTTGAGTCACAGCTGGTAAGACTGTGCGGACGCTTGAACCATCAACCAAACGGGTATACGCAAACACGTTCGCAAGTAGCCCGAAAGCAACGAGTGCTACGAAGCTAACTCTCTGCCACCACAATTTCTCGTTGAGCACGAAAAAAGGCAGCAGCAGCACTGACCATGTTTTACTTGCTATTGAAGCTGTGAAAAGTGCAATTCTAATAAGTAAACTAGTTTTTTGCTGTGTCACGGTGGTTGTGTAAGCTGCCGCAACAACAAACATGACGAGAAATGCGTCGACTTGTCCGTGTAAGAAAATCACAGCGGTTGTGACTGGGTGCGCGAGGAGTTGCAAAACAATACTTCTCCTCTGTTGACTGGAATGAGTGGGTTTTTTGAGAATAAACCAGCTGATAACCAACAAAATAATAGAAAGAACCCCTTTTAGGAAAAAAGAAAAAGTAAGAAACGGGAATAGTTCCTGGATTGGGTTCAGAACTGCATAAAGAAAGATCAAAAAGGGAAAGAAGGGATACTGAGTGTGCTCTGCATCAATGAAGTAAAAATCGGTTGCATGGCGGAAGTACCAACCTGCGCCCGCGAATAGTTTTACATCACCAATTTCTGTTGTTTGCAGTGCCGCGAAGCCCAGTTGTAAAGCAAGAATACCGACAACGCTTACTAGAAAGTGTCTTTTGTTTTTCAGTAAGGCTATGGATTGTGGTAACTGGACAGCAAAATAGATGGCGGTTAGGCAGATTAGTTGTACGCTAAAAATTGTATGGAGTTCAAAAGAACTGAGCACAGGGTACATTGTAGGCTACCTCAGCTGTGTTTTCCATCATTTATTGGAGCCACGGGTGAAACACGCATGTAATTTGTGTGCCAAGCTGAGGAGTCGAACCTCAATCTCATGTTTTTCAGACATGCGC
>CAZBTU010000076.1:0-3133 GCA_964494905.1 uncultured Pseudomonadales bacterium
CTAATCGCCGCACTCTAGTTTCAACCGGGAAACGTTTATCTGCCTTAATGTCGATTAATGGAGCATCGGAAAAGTAGCGAGAAAACTTTTGACCATCAATGGTTGCGGATGTTATCAAAAGCTTTGTGTTGGGAGAGCTCGGCAACAAGCTGCGAATCAAAAGCAGCAAACTATCAATAGAAATTGTTCGCTCGTGTGCCTCATCAATAATAATTGTGCCCTCGGGCAGCTTTTTATCACGAATTATTTGGTTAACCAATGATTGGTCAATCAGGTTGACGAGTTGAGTATTGTGACTCACTCTGGGTGTTTCTCTTGAGAGTCTCCAACCAACCTTCTGCCCTATTGGCGAACCCATTTCCTCGGCAATTCGCTCTGCGTTCCATTTGACCGCAGGCCTTCTGGTCTGGGTTTGAATTATGTTGTTTGCTGCTCCACTGTCGAGCAGTGCTTGTCCAATCCTAGTCGTTTTACCAACGCCAGTTTCTGCCTGTACGATCACTACCTGGTTATCATTGTGCAGTTTTACGATTGAATTAAGGTATCTGTCAATTGGGAGCAATTCGCGACTGCGACCATCGCGCCAACGATATAGTTCCTGTCCAAATTCTGGATGACCCACATTCGGATCAATATTTTCTCTGTCGAACATATGTCTAAGAATACATGAAAGATATCTGAGGAGGCTAGTGGAGTTTCCGACTGCATGTTGGCCTAATGTAACTTTCAGCTTTGCTCACATGCATTCACTTTCAAAAAGCAGTTTGGCGCTAAACTAAACTGGATAGTTTTGTAATCGATGCAAGAGTAAGTTTAAGCGACCAGCTACCCAGCTCATGTGCTCTATTCCTGGACCGAGCTCTGCTCTATTATGTGCTCTTGCGGATCTAGTTGGCCCAAGGCCTTGCTTCTGAACAGCTGTGTTCATGTCAGACCACTGGGCGCTGCGAACGACTAACTCTTCAATCACTTGCGACCGCTGGTTTTCATCATCAAGCACGGGGACATCCCCCTGTGTCATTTTAGAAAGTCTGTCTAACAAACCACCAGTTTGTGCTATGTATCTCGGGACTTGCTGGCCATATCCTTGTGCAGTCGAAGGGCCGCGCATCTTGATTGTCTCAACCATTCGATCAACGTACTCTTGTGCAAATGTTGTAATTTCAGTAAACAGCAGCTCTTTTTGAGACTGGGGTGATTTTTCGGCTGCCCAAGATAAATCAGCCTTGCCACGCAGTTCGCCCTGTCTTTCGTTTCGGTGAACTGCCTTGTTGTCCTCATTCTGGCGTTTTGCAAACCAGTTCAAAACATCTTTAAATGCAGATGCTAGTGGCGCTGTGGCATCATGTACGACTCTCTTATCTCCTTCTCTGCCCCGGGTGTTCTGGTGACCGACACCAAAGTACGCACGACCAATGCCAGGAATTAAAAACCGATTCTGCAGCACTCCACTGTGAAAGTTAGTTTCCTTTCCACCAAATACAAATTGTTCCAAGAGCGTTAACAAAATTGAAGACTGCACACACTGCCCCACAAACCTTCCGTCTGGTTCAGCTTTGGGAAAATTTGCTACCTGTTCAGCGAGTGTCAGAGGCGTAAACTCGTTTTGCTGATGAAAACTGTAGCGAGAACCTTTTTTGACTGCTTGTGCAATATCCTCAGTAGTAAACACTTGGCGCTTAAGTATGCCAATGCAGACGGTATTCATTTGTTGCCAAAAACCAGATGTATTTTCTCCTGCCTTTGCCACAATACGCTGTTGAAGCTTCTTAACCATTCGCCCCACTGACGTCAACTCCTTTTTCTGCTCAAATGATGTCTCTAGGTTGCTCGCAATTTGCGTGTATCCGGCTTCGTCTAGCGCCCCGATTGCCTCTTTGAGCCTGTGTTCATTGTGTTGAGTGAACACGGGCACCATGTGTGGCGTTTCAGAAGCAAGCAGTTCAGCTTGATACTGACACTCAGAACCGGCACTTTGAACAACAGACTTTCCTTTCTCCGTAAACACCAATCGATAATACCCACGCTTTTGATCAAGCTCCAGATAGTAGTCCTGACGATGCTCTAGTGGAATACGTTTTTTTCCTGCCGTTACTTCGAGACCACAAAGCCTTGCATGCGCTGGGAGCCACAGCCGTAGCACGGAAGCGTTCATGTCACTGCCTACCCTCTCGTTACCAACCCGAATTGGACTATTGGCTCTGAGTGTGACAAGTTTCTTAGCATCAAACGTCTCTTGCTTGGGAAAAAAGTACCGCTCAAAATCAGTCAAGCTCTCTGATGGATATGTTGATACTTCAGTATGCTTCATCAGCTCTGCTTGCTGAAAAGGATTGAGCGGATTACAGCTCATGATGAAGCGCGGATTAACTAGAATCCTCAATTGGCTAGCCAAGAAAAGCCATAGTGGATTGAGTGGTAAACCGGCCATGCTCTCTTCAATGCTGGGGAGCTCGTGGGAAGTACTACCCAAAAGCTCTTCGATGGACTGACCAATGGCATTCGCAATTTTGTTTTTCTTCTCTTCGAACTTAAATTTATTGAGCCAGTCTGCAATTTTAGCTAACAACCCAAGCTCCCGTGGGTCCTGTATGCCCTCATCACTCAAGGTAAAGCCCCCCTCCTCAGCATACGTACCAGGCTGTTCCAGAACTAAGCGCTGTGCTATATAACTTTGTATGCTTGCATACCCAGCCGTCTGGATAACCGGAAACGCAAAGTAAGGGTTGCTCTCATAACCTGACCAATGCGTGATTTTATCGTCCGTCGCGACCTCACTGAGCAGTGCTGCCTGATGCCTTATTTTCTTAGACTCCGAAACCGGAACGGGACGGTTTTGTTGTTGGATCAAATCATACCCCAAACTGTTGATAAGACTTGTGATGTCGCGCAACATTTTTTGTTTCGCGGACAACTGGATGAGCATTCGCATCTTCTCTGGCTGTAAACTCTGACTATCTACCGCGTCATGGACAATCTGCTTTATTTCATCGTCACCAAAATCAGTGCGGCCTACGAGCCGCTTGTAGGATATATTGGCGTTATCTGAAAACTTAGATACAGAATCGGTGCGACTACTCCCTAAGTCTATTCGCTCGCCTTCCATTTCTAACTCAAATCCATAAATTGAGGG
>CAZBTU010000076.1:3233-4404 GCA_964494905.1 uncultured Pseudomonadales bacterium
TTTTTCAGCTCCTCATCATAGTCTTCAAAATGTGGGTCTTTTTGGAGCGATTCAAGTGCAAACGAACGTGTCTGTTGCCAAACATGAAAGAGCTCACTATTAATAAGTGCAGCTTCTTGTTCAGTGAACGTACTACCAACTATTTGCTGGATTGACGGTGACTCGTGATACCTTCCATTTGCGATCCACCCTGCCAAGTCATGCATGCCAAAAAGTTTGCCTCTTCCGATAGTTTCTTCGAATGCTTTAATCATCTCTGGCACCGACTGCGCGCTGCCGCTCTCTGGCAGACGACCGACGGCAAAGAAAACAAATAAACTTAACAATGGATGATTGTATTTTTCGGCCAACGCCAATAACTCTCCCGATCGATTGTCTCGTTCACTATTTACAATCGTATCTTCATGAGAAAACGGAGCGTTTGGGGCAGCTTCACTCATTGTCAAAATCACCTTCTATACACATACAACGTTACACCAGTGTAAGATCAGTGGCCCATCACTCACAAGCTGCAAAAGATTTAAAATTAACTGTGTAAGGTTTTTATTGTAACTTTGTGAATGCCAAAACCAATGTTAGCAGTTAACTCATTCCGTTTTTCTTCGTCGTTTTTCTGGCTTATGCTCAAACTCCAAGTACAACCGGAGCCATTCGTCATTATCTGGAACCTCAAAAAATACTGACTCGCTTTTTTTCCAACCCTGTATCTTATCTAAGTATGACAGCAAAATATTTTGGACCACTTGCAAGTTTTTTTTCAAGAAAAGACACTCTGCTACTACTGTCTTTCCCTCAATTCGAAGTAGTGACTCCGACGGCAACATTGCTCCTGCTTGTTGACGAAGCATCACTAACATTCGTCTTAGTTGTTTTTCCTGAGAGAAAAAGCCACCCTCACCGTTCAAGGCTGACTCTAGGTCATGACCTTCTTCCGTTAACAGACGATGCAAATTGTGTCGGAGTTCTTTACTGTTCATATCACTAAAGAACAGTACCATACTCTTTTAGTCTGCAGAAATCAAGCTCAGTGAAAAGCCTCGATGCTCTACGTTTTTGTCAAAAAATCATAACTCGCTATTGGGAGCTAGTGCTGGCCTATTTTCTGGCACTTGCTTCAGTTGTAAGCTATTTGTAACTGGGTCCATCCAGAGCATTGACTGATGGTGCAGTT
>CAZBTU010000077.1:0-4158 GCA_964494905.1 uncultured Pseudomonadales bacterium
CTCGATACTGTGGGCATTTACGCTCCGGGTGGAAGAGCGAACTATCCTTCAACGCTTCTGATGTGCGCTCTACCTGCGCTGACTGCAGGTTGTAAAAATATTATTGTTTGTGCCCCGCCAAATCCTGAAGGAAAATTGCCTGCCGAGTTATTGGTGACAGCTAAAGATTTGGGTATCAGACAAGTCTTTAAGGTTGGCGGTGCGCAAGCTATCGCAGCAATGGCATATGGGACAGAGAGCATTCCAAAGGTCTTAAAAATTGTTGGGCCAGGTAATCAATATGTTACCGCTGCAAAACTTTCAATCTATCCGCAAACCAACATTGATATGCCTGCAGGACCATCTGAAAACCTAATAATTGCAGATGATACTGCGAACCCAAAGTTTGTTGCTGCCGATCTGATTACTGACGCCGAGCACGGCCCAGATTCAACCGCCATTTTAGTTACAGCTTCAAAAAAACTGGCGTTGTCAGTGCAGCGTGAAGTGGACTTATTGCTTAAAACTTTACCAACAAAAGAAACAATTGAGCAATCTCTCCAAAACTATGGCGCCATCATAATTGTTGAGTCACTGGCAGAAGCTATAAGTGTCAGCAATGAGTATGCCCCAGAGCACATGCAAATTATGACCAGGGATCCCTCCAAAGTTCTGAAGAGAATTCGAAATGCAGGTTCAGTCTTCTTAGGACCCTATTCTGCTAAAGCTGCAGGTGATTACTGTTCTGGAGCCAACCACGTTCTACCTACCGGACAGGCTGCTAAAACTTTCGGCCCACTAGCGGTTGATAGTTTTGGCAAGTGGTTAGAGGTGCAAAAAATAAGTGAAGTGGGTCTTAAAAAACTCAGTAAAACCATTGAAACCTATGCTGAAGTTGAGGACTTACCAGCTCACAAGTTATCAAGCTTAATCAGGAAAAAACTATGAAAGTAATTCAGTTAGCGAGACCAACGGTTAGACAACTAAAGCCATATATACCTTCTGCGACACTTGGGCAACTCAGCTCAGAGTTGAATATCCCAGTGAGCAAAATCGTGAAACTCGATACAGGTGAAAATCCCCAAGTTGAATCACTGCTGCCCAAGATAGCCACTGAGATGATTAATCTATCTCGTTACCCGGATCCTCAAGCTGAAAAGCTGAGGAAGGCTCTGAGTAGGTATACTGGTTTCTCTCCAGATTACCTAGTATGTGGCAACGGGTCAGATGAGTTGATTGATCTTTTGATTCGCTGTTTTGTAGACCCAGGTGAAGAAGTGCTGATATGTCCTCCTACATTTTCTATGTACTCATTTTTTGCACAACTCGCACAGGCGAATGTAACAGAAGTGCCACGGAAACCAAATCTAGAAATTGATACTGATGGAGTACTTCGAAATGTTTCGACAAAGACAAAACTTATCTTTGTCGATTCACCAGGAAATCCTGCGGGCACACTAGTCACAAGCAGAGACGTAGAAAGATTGTGTAGAACCGGTTCGATTGTAGTTATTGACGAGGCATATTTTGAGTATGCAAGAAAAACCGTCGCTCCACTTATTAAAAAGTACAAAAACTTAGTCGTGCTGAGAACACTGAGTAAGTGGGCTGGATTGGCAAGCTTGAGAATTGGATATGCAATTGCAAATCTGGTAGTGATTGAGTTATTGAATGCAGTAAAATCACCATACAACGTGAACACGTTTGCGCAAGTAATAGCTGAGAAAGTCGTCGCAAATCCCAAATTAATTCTCAAAGAAATTAAGCAGTTAGTTCTGCTCAGGAACAGAGTAATTAAAAAACTAAAGCGATATCCTTCATTTACAGTCTTTCCGTCGGAAAGTGCCTATATTGTATTCAAGCTGAGTGGAGGTAATACCTCAGAGCTAAACGGCTTCCTCAGACAACGAGGCATCATTCTCAAATCCTTAAATCAACAAATTCTAGGTGAATGTTTGCGACTTAATTTAGGCACCAGGGAAGAAATCAATAGCTTTTTGCAAGCGATCAACGATTGGTCGAAAAAATCAGCGCAATTCAAAAAGTATGACGCTGTAATTTTCGACATGGATGGTGTGCTCATTGACGTGACAGAGTCGTATCGAAAAGCAATTGAGTTAACAGTCAATCAAGTTACCCAGGGAAAAAGTATAAGCCAAAATGAAGTTAGTCTCATTAAACAGGTTGAAGGTTTCAATAACGACTGGGATGCCAGCTATGCTCTTGCAAAGTTAGTTAATGAAAATGTTCCAAGAAAACGATGGGCTGAATTTGCAAAAAAACTGTTGCCAATTGATAGAGAGGTGTCCTTGTACCAGAAAATATTTGAAGCATTTCAAACCTACTACCTCGGCTCCAAATCATTTCAAGAACGGTATCAAAAACAAGCGCCTTTTACCTACTCGGATGGTCTAATTTCCAAAGAAAAATGCCTCATTGATCCGAGTTTACTTGATCAGTTAGTTAGGTCAAATTACAAAATCGCTATTGCGACTGGTAGACCAAAGTTCGAAGCGATTGAAGCAATAAAAAAAGCTCAGTTGACTCGATTTTTCAGTAACAAAAACATTGTCGCTTTAGAAGATGCTGCCAGAGAAAAGCCAGCACCGGATCCGCTGCTCGAGGCACAAAAAAAAGTACGAGCCAAAAATCCTCTCTACATTGGTGACAGCCCAAATGATATTTTGGCCTCCCTTCGCGCACAGATGGCTTGTATCTCTATTGGGATTAAAGGTGGAGACATGAATATAGCAGAAGTTAACCATGTTAGAGACATACTCTTATGAAGAAATGAACACAGATGTCGTCCAAACAGGATGTGTTCGTACTTGCCGGTCAAATTACACTTGAATTTGTGTGTCGCTCACAACCTCGTAGGTTAGGTGCAGGTAGGAGTTTTCCAGAATATTGCATTTGATTAGCTTCAGTGTTTTTATCTTCCGCAAATCATCTTCTGTGTGCAGTGACTCACCGTCTACCAATGTTGAGGTATCTTTGCCACCAATCAGCAAGGGAGCTACCACTATGGACAAGTTGTCAATTAATCCTCGCCGAATCCACTGCGCATTGAGAGTCCCACCCGATTGAATTGTAAGCCTCTCTACACCATGTTCAGACTTAAGCTTTCTCAATAGTTCTGCTAAATCAACTTCAGCATCGTAATCAATAACGACAATGTTTGAATGTTTCTGTTTCAATATATTTGCTGGATGGCTTTTATTTGTGGTTACGAGAAAAAGCGTTTTAACCCATTTAGCTAAGTACTCAACTCCTGTTACTGTTAGATGAGGTTTATTATCAATAATTACGAAACTACAGTCCATCTTCGTTGGTTCTTCCACTCTCTCATTAACCCCGATTTTTTGCATTACACGGCCAGTGTTTAAGGAATATGGATCTGTGAGTTTTTCAAGATGGTAATATTGATGAAGCCCTTCCTTAACTCCGACTATTCGTTTGAAATCTTTATCGACATCAAGCTCATCAACATCACCAGTAGATATTTTTCCATCTACCGACTCAATCATGAACAAAGTTGTTACTGGTCTGTCTGACATATTTCTAATAATCAGCTGATCCAATTTCGTGCCGATCATCCCTATCTAAAGCCTCTAAATTTGACTTACTATGTCTTCCAGTTCAGCAAGCTGTGCTCGAACTAAATTCGAATCGTAGCTAGTCCGTAGATCTTGCTGACGAAGTACATTCACTATATGCTTTGTGTGTTCTACTACACTCTGGTCGAGTGAGGATGTTTCTAGTCCATCGAGCCCAGAGAGCACATTGAGAAAGAACGATCTAGAGATGCCGGGATGTTTAATCATTCCACCGACTTCATTGACAGCCTCAATGTTCTCGTTCACCTGCATTCCAATTGTTACTACCTGGTTTACCCAGTCTGTGAACTGTTCCTTTTCACGAGACCTGTCTTCACTGTCCTGTAGAGCATCTGAATCCCCAGACACTTGCAATTGGGTTTCCGGTTCGGTTTGGCCTATAATCGCTTCCACATCCAGTGCCTCCCAATTTGTTGATCCAGGTGGAAGACCTTTGTGCACAACAATTGCCTCATCATCAGGCTGAATACTCTCGGTCATTAGATCCTTCTGTAATGCAATACTACAAAAATAATACCACTATTCTGTTCTCAGAATCTTAGCCATAACTTTCCCTTTGGCT
>CAZBTU010000078.1:0-4059 GCA_964494905.1 uncultured Pseudomonadales bacterium
AAAGGTCATGTTAGTCTGCACCCAACTTCACAGGTAATCGCTGCCTTTAAAGATGAACTCAAAGAGTATAAAATTTCTGATAATACGGTTCAATTTTCCCTTCAAGAACGACTTCCTTTGAAATTGATCAGTAGAATGGCTGCACTTCGAGTTGAACAAAGCAGGCAAGGGGTTACGTGGAAGTAGTGTGAATTGATATATTCAATGCTATGAGTGATTTTTCGCTGTTTGCAAAAAATATTTTAAAAAAATACTTCGATGCAGATGATGATTTAGAGCCGTTATATATACAGCCAGACAGACAAGTTTTTCTTGCGCCAAAACTAAAGGTTGTATTGAAAATATATGTCGAAGGAGATGCATTAAAAAGAGAATTTGATGCCACTCAAAAGGCAGCCGAAGCAGGAGTGCCAACAGCAACTATTCTTCGTTTTGAGCAGGGTTCTCCTTCGGTTTTACTCCTTAAGTATGTTTCTGGTGAATCAATTTCATCAAAAAAACCTCTTGCCGCAAAGGAAGTCGGAAAGTATCTGGAGCAATTTCATCAAATTGGAGCAACTGCACCATTTTCAGGTGGCCAATATAACTGGCATGAATTTGTATCCTGGTGGGCAAATCAAGAGATTAGTAATGTCAAGAAGTTAGGTATCTTTGATGAAAAAACAGTAAGTCTGATTGAACAGAAGTTTCAAGATGATAGTTCGCTTTTATTTTCAAGACCAGTTGTATTGCTCCATGGTGATTTGCAAGCAGTGCATGTCCTAGTTGATCAAAAAAAAGATGAATTCCTAGCCTTTCTTGACTTCGCGGACACACAGCCTGGTGATCCATTACTTGATATTGCCGTACTTTCGTTACACGATGTGGCCTTAGCTAGCTACATACTTGAAGGCTACCAAAGAATTGAAAATGATGATGAGGTTCGAAGAATACTTTCTTTGTACCGTTTATTGCGCCGACTTGCAGAAATTCCTTGGCTATTGAATAGAAATTTGAGAGAACGAGCGGAAGAGGATAGGTTAGAAATTCTGAGAGAATTTAGTTGAACTAGAAAAACTAATATGAAGAAACTGTTTTTAACTTCATCAGCAAGTACGGTACTGCAAGACGTTGTCAAACACTTTGATAAACCGCTAGAAGCTCTCAGAGTTGCTTTTATAGATACAGCATCAGAATCAGAGAGGGGCGACAAACCTTGGCTAGATGCTGATAGAGATGCATTGATAGCGCTGGGTTTTGATGTTTTTGATTACACGCTGACAGGTAAAACTTTTGAGGAAGTATCGCAAGCACTCAGTGGTATTGATATCTTGTTTGTTGCAGGAGGCAATACTTTCCATTTACTGGAACAAGCAAATAAATGTAACTTTAAAAAAATCGTAAACATGTTGCTCGACTTAGGAGTTATCTATATCGGCTCAAGTGCTGGTTCACTTTTAGCTTCTCCGGATATTGAGCCAGTCAAATTTTTGGATGACTCCACAAAAGCTATGGGTTTGCAATCTTTCGATGCGTTGGCGTTAGTTGACTTCATTATCTTCCCACATTGGGGTAGTGGGTCCTTTAAAGACAGACAACTGAAATCTATCGAATCAACACATGGAAAAGACTATAAAGTCATACTGCTAACTGACAGACAATATGTCATGGTTGAAGATGGCGCCTATAGGATCTTAGAAATTAAGCGAGCACTTTGATACCATCCAGTCAATTTTTGTCACACAATTTTGTCAAACACAAGATTTAACCTGCTATAATTTTTTCATGAATAGTGGACGTAGAGCTCAATCTTGGGATGACTGTGATGGTGATGTAAAACAATACATTCAAAGTATTGTCAAAATGGTATCGGATTTTTTTGGCAATGATCTGGTTGGGGTTTACTTGCATGGCTCATTAGCGATGGGCTCATACTATCGCCCAAAGAGTGATATTGATTTGATTATTGTTGTCGAGTCGGTGCTCAATCCAAATTTAAGAAAATCCATCGCCAACTCATTAGTAAGACTCTCCAAAGTGAGACCAACACTTGGTAATTTGGAGGTAAGTGTAATCACTCAAGAGGTTGCAAAATTTTTCAGCCACCCCTGTCCTTTTGAAGTTCATTACAGCAGCGATTGGCACGAAAAGATAATAAATGATCAAGTTGATTTTTCCCAAAATAATGAGGACCCTGATTTAGCAGCACATATAACCTATGTAGTTAAACGGGGGATAGTTTTAAAGGGTAAAAAAATCAACGAAGTTTTTGGTTCAGTTCCATGGAGGTATTTTCTAGCATCAATCCTAGATGACTTTGGCTGGATTGTTGAAAATGAGAACATTTTAGAATCACCATTTTATTCTGTACTCAATATTTGTAGAGTTATCAGAACACTTACTGAAAGGGATGAGAATGTTTTCAGTAAGGATGAGGGCGGGGAGTGGGCATTAGTCAGCCTCCCCAAAAGATACCACCCGTTGATTCAAAAAGCTCTGGACGTTTATAGATCTGAGAGAGTTGTAACTTCAGAAGAAAGACGGACTGGTGGGGTACCATGGAAAAGGGAAGAACTACTCGAATTTAGAGATTTAGCGAGAGAAAGAGCTGCGACATTAAAACAAGCATAATGTTCATTAGCTCTCAGGTGCTGTTAAAAGAATGACTTACACTTAAATTTTTTGTTGCCTTAACGAAACAGTCATTCTTCTTACCAAATTCTTTTCCAATTTGAGTATTCTTAGTTATAATGAACTGAGGAGGAAAAACCATGCCAACATACGTAGACGGGTTTGTGCTCGTAGTTCCAAAAGACAAGACTGAAGAATACAAGAAGATGGCTGAAGGTGGTCGTGATGCTTGGATGAAGCATGGTGCGCTTGGGTACTATGAATGCCGAGGTGATGCTCTTGAGCCTCAGGAAATGGGTGATGAGAAATCTCGCGCCTTTAGCGATATGGCAGGAGCAAACAGTAGTGAAACCGTCTG
The DNA here is from genome assembly GCA_964494905.1 of uncultured Pseudomonadales bacterium. Classification (GTDB taxonomy): domain Bacteria; phylum Patescibacteriota; class Microgenomatia; order UBA1400; family PJMF01; genus CAZBMX01. Next base: position 2,969 of record CAZBTU010000078.1, read on the forward strand.
GTTTTCCTTCATCATTTTTAAGTCAAAAGAACACCGCGACGAAGTCAATGCGAAGGTGATGGCTGAGATGAACGAGCAAGTGCTAGACACCAAAGACATGCAGATGCCCTTTGATATGAAGCGAATGGCTTACGGAGGTTTCCAAGTCGAAGTTGAAGCTAAGATTAAATCTTAAGTTCAGTCTTAGGCATAGAGAGATTTTTGCAGAGTGAGCTACTTTTAGCTTGCTTTTCTTGTGATTACATTCAATTGCTTAGCAGCGTCGATTATTTTCTGAATCTTACCTCGGCTGTCAGTGGTAGAATGTAATAATGATTGAAAAAGGTGAGGTACATTACGATGATACGTCTGAAAATATCATATTCGCAGGTATACGGTCGGTTGTGAGTTCAGCAGAGATAAGAACAAACTCTAAAGGGATACGATGCCTTCTCATAAAATGGGCGAGGCCTGATTTCGAGACACTTATTGTTCGTGAAGACGAGATTGAAGCTACTTTTTTTAATCACGCATTGAATTTGCTTGGTGACATTGATGATCCTGGAGCTGTTGCTGGTATCGTATTGGATGTTGTTACCGATGCGGATGGAATGCTATCTCAATTGGAAGAGAACGCCATGAGACAGTGAGCACCCGCGAGACAGTGAGCATCCGCGAGAAACTTATTGAAATGGGTTATTTATCAGAGTGAGGCTTCAAAGATGAAAAGCTCAAAAGCTACAGGTGAGGTAAAACATCGAATCTATACAATGAGTTTTGCAAGTGTCTACCCTTTTTATGTTGCGAAGGCAGAGAAAAAAGGACGAACCAAAGCTGAGGTCGACGAGATTATTTGTTGGCTGACGGGATACAGCAAAGATAAGTTAGAAGTACAACTAAAAAAACAGACCGATTTTGAAACGTTCTTTTCGGAGGCCCCTCAGATGAATCCGTTGCGAGCTTTAATCAAAGGAGTGGTTTGTGGTGTTCGAGTTGAAGATATTGAACAACCAACCATGAGGGAAATTCGCTACTTGGACAAGTTGGTCGATGAGTTAGCCAAAGGGAAAGTTATGGCTAAGATTCTGAGAACAGAATAGTGGTATTATTTT
>CAZBTU010000079.1:0-3971 GCA_964494905.1 uncultured Pseudomonadales bacterium
TTGGTGTACTTGAGCTCAAAGCGTTTGGGCATAACAAAGTCATACTGAACGGTGAACGCCGTATCCTCTTTGCCATTCACATTCTTCATCTGAACATCGATCTTAGGGCCATAGAATGCTGCTTCGTCTTCAGCTTCATAGAAATCCGCACCACGCTTCTCTAGCACGGAGCGCAAGACACCCTCTGCAAAATCCCAGGAGGCGTCATCTTTGTAGTATTTTTTGTCGTCAGCTCGGTTGCCGAGAGACAAGCGGTAGCGATAGTTTTCGCCTACGTGCAAACCAAAGGTTGTTGCTAAATCATCAATCAAGTCCAACACGCTGTGGATTTCAGCCTCTGCCTGCTCCTTGCGACACACGATGTGCGCATCAGCCAAGCAGAATGAACGCACACGTAGTAAACCCGTGAGTTCACCAGATTTTTCGTAGCGGTACAACTTAGCAAGTTCAGCCAAACGCATCGGCAACTCCCGATAGCTCCTTGGCTTGCTAGAATAGAGCTCAAAGTGGTGTGGACACGTCATTGGTCGCAACATGTACTCTTCCTCATCGATCTTGATGGGCGCATACATTGTGTCTTTGTAATAGGGATAATGGCCGGATTTGCGGTACAAATCTAAGTTGGCAATATCTGGGGTGTAGACGTGTTGATACCCTCTTTTGAGTTCTTCATCCACAATATATCGCTCCAGTTCACGCCGAACCGTAGCACCTTTTGGCGTCCACAGCGGCAAGCCTTTACCAACTGTTTCAGAAAATACAAAGAGGTCTAAATCTTGTCCCAGCTTGCGATGGTCTCGAAGCTTAGCCTGCTCTCTGCGTTCTAAATGTTCATCAAGTTCTGCTTTGCTAAAGAATGCAGTGCCATACACACGAGTCAGCATTTTGTTTTTCTCGCTGCCCCGCCAGTATGCACCCGCAACGGAGAGTAGTTTGAAATGCTTCAGCTCCTTGGATGGGTGTTCGCAGTGGCCTCCTTTGCACAAATCGATATATGTACCTGATTTGTACAAAGACAACTGTTTGCCATCCTGAGAAAACTCCTCAATTAACTCTTGCTTGTATTCATTGCTTGGGAAATGATCCAGTGCTGCCTGCTTGTCTACTTCAATTCGCTCGAAGTGCGGCCAACCTTTGACGATGTCTCGCATCTTAGCTTCAATTTTCTCAAAGTCTTTATCGGAGATCGCTTGCGGTAAGTCAAAGTCCTCATAAAAGCCGTCCTCAATTGGCGGACCAATTACTTGTTTTGCACCCGGGTACAACTCCAAAACAGCGGCTGCCAATAAATGGGATGCTGCATGTCTCAAATCGTCAAGTTTTTGATTACTTTGTTGTTCATGGTTGTGATTCTGTTGTTGTTTTGCCATATTTTCCTCTGGTTCTGTAAGTGATTGTATCATTGTTTTGTTGTTCAAGCGGCACTTACATTCTGCTCAAACAGCACAAAAAAACCTCCCGACCTTTGGGAGGTTGCGCTTGCTGTAGAGCCACTGCAACTACTCCCTAGGCCGGGATTATAGTTGTGGTAGTGGATAAAACAGACAAATTTTTCATCACAGGTAGTATATCATGGACAGGAAAGCTCAACTAGCGATTGGTATATTCCTCGATCGCTGCCGCTGCCAATTCCGTGCTATTCTCGAAGGCAGCTCTGCCATTTTTTTCCAGCAATTCCAACTCAATACTGAGAAACAGCTCAATACTTTCATCATCAGTAAAGTACTCTCTCACCTCTTTATTTTGCAAACTTCTTTTAAGAATATCCAGGTTTTCAACTAACCAAAGTAATCGAGTGTAGATAATTTCCATCTCGTCACCCTGTTTGAAGCTATCATTTCTCAAGAATTCTTTCATGTCGACGTCGAGAGTTTTTTTCAAATTGTTAATTTCGGAATCCCAGCCAAATGGCAGCGAGAGTTGCAAAAGCTGCCGCAGATATTTGGTCGACATACGTAAACCAGAGACATAATCCAGTGACAATACAGCTGCCACTGCATGTCGCCATCCAAGTGCTCTATTTTTCTCTTCAGCAATTAGTTCAAGCAACGCACTAGGCTCATCAGATAGCATTGAGATAAACTGTTCCACCCTTAGCGGCTTTTCCCGAGAGACAGTTCTCGTTCTGAACTCATGTGAATCTTGAGACGCACCCTGCAATCCATCAGCAATTGGCACCTTATTCTTATACAACGATGGCCGCAAACCTCCATCAGTTCTATTCTTGAAGCTTGCGTGATTCATATTGTTCATCTTAGCTGCAATGTCATCCTCAGAACCAATAAATCTAAATTCTCGGGAACCATTGAAGGTTTTTGCACCTGATACAAGCCATGTAGATGGGTCAATAGTTTGTAACTCCCATCCTTCATCAGTCGGACTAGACTTCATATATACTAATATTCCCGACCCATCAGCATATTCATAGCCGGTAAAAATACCCTGGTGTATTGGCTGATTGTCTATTAACTTTTGACGATTGAACTCTTCTATCGTCACATTGCTCTGTTCGACTCCTGCCGCGGCAGGCAACTCTATGAGCAAACTGTTTGAAAAAAGCTGTTTGAAGCGCCGTTGCAACAGTTGAAGTGTAGGACTAGGTTCATTGAGAGTTCGTGAATGCTCACCTTTGTACCAGGAATACCCTGATTCAGGCAAATGAAGTGGGATCATGTGAGGTACAAACTTTCCTTCATCAGTTCGTTCTCCCGAAATTAACCACCGTTCATTAAATGTCCGGCTTATCACCAATAATGGTGTATATTCTTGGTACTGCTTATGGATTTTTTCGACCAGCGCTAGCTCCATGCGTTTTTGTTTTATCTCTGGTGGCGTGGTGTCACGATCATACTTTTCAAAGGTTGCTAAAGCCCTCTGTAATTTTTCCTGTAATCTATCCACTGTCTTAATATAATCACGAAGCATGTCAGCCCCGTTATATGAATAAGAATAATCAGCAGCAACTTTTTGCAATATATTTGGTATGGACTCACTAGAGCCATAAGAATATGTATCTGTTTGCACTTCGTTGTATGTCAAACCATACGCAGCATACTGTCTAGGATCTATCTTCGCCCAAAGCTCTCTGCAAACAGCAATTTTTTCAGCTATATCTTCCCTCAACTGTCTTATTTCTTGTTTGACAGCAAATTCTCGAGCTCGTTCAGCTTTTTTCTGCTCAGTCGCTTCTCTTTTTGGTTGAGCGAATGATTCAGAAGGCAGTACCAAAATTCTCCAATACGCACTCTCACCTGAAAATTGTTCAGAGTCGTATTCATATACAGGAACTAGCGAAAGCTGACGCTCATTGTTCCAAATCGGCAGTGATGGTAGTGCCGGTAACGAATCACTATCGCCGACTAATACTTTTTTCAGAGTACTTGAACTTGCTTGGTCGACTAAATACCAAGCATCGGTATTGTACCAAGGTTTAAGTAAGTATTTTTTTGCGTACTCATCCTGCTTTAAGTATTTTTCCCACTCTTCCCTGACGCTGTAGTCAGTCAGTTTGTCTTTCAATTGCTGCAAACTTTGGGGTTCACTTCTCTTTGCAGGTGATGCAAAGTACTTTGACTCTACAGCAGCGACATGGACATCAAAGCTTGGTATTGCTGGAAAGTCTGACCACTGAAGCTGCTGAATTACCGCAGCCGGCAAGGATAAGTCGGCATACCGAAGCCTGTCTGAGCCTGACTCGTATTCATAGTATTTCATCGGGTAGTCCACTCCTTGAATGGATATGGATTCGGGGTACTCAGCGACTGCTTCCCGTTCAAAACTTGGATAATCTATGTGCAACCATGCAGATAATTCAGAGTGGGACAAGAATAACGGCAAATCTTTTGCCGCTTCAAAAGTGATTGCGCCATTGAGATTCTTCTCGTACCAATCTTTCAAATTCTGTTGAAGCTGCTCTAAGGTCAAAATTCTGTTATTCTTGCGAACCATTAAATTTCTTGCTCGTTGAATTA
>CAZBTU010000080.1:0-3829 GCA_964494905.1 uncultured Pseudomonadales bacterium
TAGAGTGCACCATGCTGCTATCATCTCTGAGAACTACACACACACCTGTATTGCTTGTAAAGGCAATAGCTGTGCCCAGATTTTTGCAAAAATTGATGCTTAAATATATCTAGCAACTTGCGAGATAATTCCAGACAAGACTATTAGCGCTCACTCTATTTCCAAGTAATCAATGTTTGGTCCACCCCTGGACAAGCGTGCCTCAATCGATATTTGATTTTTACCAGCTTCTAGAAACACTCTTTGTGAGAGTGTTTCCCATTTCTTCCAACTTCCTGTTGATGGAGGTCGCAACACTGCAACCTCATCTTGATTGACCCTCAACGTCATAGCTCTATTATTGTCGCCCTCAAGTGCATATCCCATTCGCAGTGTGTACTCACCTGCAGTTGGGACTTCTACTGTCCAGGTGATATATGAACCTCTACCTAGTGGATAGTCACTCATATCTATAAACCCCGTTCCGTTAAAGCCAGGATGTACAGCTGCCTTTTTTGAGGTACCGCCTCCAATTCGATCTCCGTGGTCTGCTAGTTCTGCCTCATATCGCGTGGGTTCCCTAGGGGGCACAGCATTGTTTACTGTTTGATCTGACAATGTCAGAGAGCCCCATCCGATAGGCTGATTTATGCTGCCGCCATCGCTATTGCTCCAGATTTTTTGTAAACGACTGTTGGTGCTTACTCTGTCGTTTATTCCGATGTCCATGCCAATTTTTGTGAGCGCTGTTGGCTGCACTTCCAAATCTTGCCAAGGAATCTTCATTTCAATTCGGTATCCTGAATCAATGTCACCAGCATTGTCAATTGTGCCAATTGACGTAACATGACTAGTTACCGTGCTGTTCCAAGTTGTAAAAACATGCTGCTCATCCCTGATTGTATTAAGAATATTTGTGATGATTTTATAATCATTTGTATCTCGGACTGTTCCACTTTCATTTCTGGTATCCAACACTAACTCAATCGAGTCATCAGACCAGACGTTGCCGTCTCTGAGTTGCACTGCTGCTTGGAGGCTCGTGTCTGTGACAGTTGCCCCGACATATAGTGCTTCGGTGTCCCAAAGCAACATGTATGTAGCGTTGGCGCCATCCTGAATAGCTAGCGAGATTTTTTCAGCTTCTTCGAATTCAGATAGGTTGCCATCAATTACGGGGGGAATAACTGTTCTCAAGGCAGGATAGCTAACTATTGATCTTGCAGGTGGACTGGCGATAGGCGACGCTATTGGGCTTGCAACTGGTGTGGGACTCGAAAGCACTGTAGGGCTAGAGACTGGTGATGGTGTGGGAATGTGGGTAGCAGTTGGTGGTGGGGTTGACGGTGCTTGATAGCCATATTCTAGTGCACCAAAATCAGGTCCTGATTGTGCGTAGTCGTATGAAACCGGGGTGTTGTTGCTCCAAGCTGCCGGTTGATGTAAGGTAAGTGTGTTATTGGAGTAGTTAGCACTTACTACTTGTCTTCGAGATGCGTTGGTACCAGAGCCTATACGAATCCAATCGCCCGATTGGACATTGTACCCATCTGTGAAATATGTTGCATCAGCAACTCTGAGCATTGTTGAGTTGGTTTCTGCTGAGGTAGTAAAGGTCAAAGGGCCAGCTTTATCAATTGCTGGCGAGTTGCTTTGTAGGGAAAAATCTTGTTGTTCTGGATTTGTGAGCTTTGGGTCTGCCTCTATTGAGTGTTGATCAAACCCAGTGGCAGCTACGAAACTGCTAAGCCCATTGTAGTTTTGTTTCCAGCCAAATCCTTTGGTGGAGGGACCAGAGTAAAAAAGATTGTAATCGATCTGCCATGTAGACGTATCTATAAAGTCTGTTGAGAGGTTGTAAAACCTGTTCCTATCGTTAATTGTGTGGACACTTGCCAGTATGTTGTTTTTGTATCTGTGATGTTGAGCGCACTGGAAACGAGACAAGAAAGCGACGTTTCTGGTGCTATAGAAAGTATTGTGAACCATCACAACGTGGCGACTTTTGATTACATCAGAACATGATTCAGTATCGACACCAGTTGTTCGATGTGCTGCTTCTCGACCACCGATGTTTGAGTTTATTGCATTGTTATAAGAAATATTGTTTCTAATGATGCCGTGAGAGTACCCCAAGGAGCTGGTGACCCCCTCGCCTGCAAACATAATGCCTACTGCAGCTCCGGAAGTGATGTTGTTTTCCACTATGACGAAATTGCCTGGTGCATCGAGGTATATGGAATTTCCATTCACATTTTTTACAGTATTGCCCTTGACTAACACATAGTCAGCTTGATCGGGGTTAGGATCATCGGGATCAGCCTGCACTCCTTCTTTGTTTTTCCAATCACGCCCTGCAATAGTAATACCAATACTAGTAGTATTCTCCAAATGATTGTCAATTATGCGTAAGTAATCAACATTGCCTCCAATTTGCAAGGCGTCAGCTTTGTCATCAGGGATGTTACTGTTGTTCTCAATGATCTTATTGCCCTGTATCAAGACATCTGTGTACCGGACGTATTCTGCCGGAGTTGTGCCTTGACCACCAACTGTTGAGGCGCGAATATGAGTTGTGTCGGGCTCTGGTTGTTCACCGTTGTTTATAAACGTATTGTTAATAAAACGCAGGCCTGAAATTGGACGATTTTGCGAGCCACTTGCCAAAGATACTGTAAAGACGTCTGTGAACTTGAGACCCTCCACATGGATAAAGTTTTGATCTTTAAAGCGGAGCGAGGTGCGGCGAAGTTCGGGCGTTTCTCCTGGAAAATTTTTAATGGTCAAGTAGTTTCCGCTTGCACCTTGTGGATGTGTCTCGTTAAATAATAACTCGCCTTCGGTGTACACGCCTTCTCTCAGAAGGATGGTGTCACCCGGCTTAACACCTGGAAAGGTCAGAGCGAACTGTATTGTTTTCCATGGTTGCGCTTGGCTTCCCGAGTTGCTATCGCTACCAGAGGGTGAGACGTAGAAATTTCTTCCATTTGCCGCTTGAGTAACAGTGATTTGTGGCTGATCTGAAGTATAGGTTATGAAGGCATACGCGCTAACTGTAACAAATGAAATGACTGTGAGAAAGGTGGTGAAAAGTATTTTCGGAGACCACTGAAATGGTTTTTCTATGACACTCCATTGAGAGTGTGAGGTGGGAAGGTTTGGAACTGTAATATCGGCCATTACGGTAGTAGTTAATTTCCGTTACTAACAAACGTAAGAAAACAGGTTTGGACATTCACTATACATTATTTCCTATGCTCTTGATCAGTAGCAATTTCCCTCATTTCCGTTACAATAGAGGTCTATGCGAGACAAACTAGCTCGTTTTTTGGCTGTTCTTGAGCAGCGGGCCAAAATTTTGATTGCTCGAAGTGAGCAGTTTCTCAATACATACCCCAGAATAAAAAAACTGATTGAACCAGCTATGGTATTTAAACAGAAACTCCAAAAAAAAGCTCGCTCTCGGTTACCTGGGAACTCTTTGACCGAAGCCCAACGACGTTTACGAATGATTAAATTGGTTCGTTTTGCTGCCTTGGCAATTCTTGGCTGTGTTGTAGCAGGGGTAATTGGCTTTTTTGTATTGTTTGCTTGGTTCTCTCGGGAGTTGCCGAAGCCTGGTGAAGTTGTTCGGCGAACTGGTTTTAGTACCAAAATCTACGACCGCAACGGCAAGTTGCTGAATGACCTCTATGGAGATGAGCGCAGAAACCCTATCACGATAGACCAAGTCCCCCAGCATCTCAAGGATGCAGTGGTGGCTATCGAGGATAAAGAATTTTATAACCACCAAGGTTTTGATTATTTGACAGTTTTGAGAATCCCCTACAACATGATTTTTCGCCAACGG
>CAZBTU010000081.1:0-3799 GCA_964494905.1 uncultured Pseudomonadales bacterium
CAACTCACCAGGTAACCCTTTCCTATGCCAACTCACCACAAACCCACTACGACTCAAGAAAAATGGCAACCATCCGGGCAGTTCTGGGGTGTTTTAGCAGCATTTGGATTCTTACTTTTAAGTGTTTTTGGGTTACTTTTCGTTCAGAAACCCCTCCGAGAGGTGCAAGAAATCAGACCTGATGCTTCAGTTGTAACTGCTCCGATTACCATTTCACCTCAACTACCAGTTGGCTCTCAGCTCCCCATTAACCAAGCAGCCACAGTTGGATTGCTACTTGATACACAAGCCAAACAAATAACTGGAGTACAACTCGTTTTCAACATTGTCGGTAGCGGTGGAATCAGCAATGTACAAGTTAGCGTCCCAAGTCAGTCTGGTCTCCAAGCAACCTACACAGAGATTGAACAAACCAGCGATGGCTACTTAGTAGCACTCATAGCGGCACCAACCAACGGCCAGTTTTTTACTGCACCCACACCGACTGAGATTGTTACTTTGAGTTTCACCCCTACTACCGCTGGCACACTGCAACTAAATTTTGATCGAGAACACTCGATCGTTGTTGAGTATGGCAGCAACCCCCCAGAAGACATTCTCCAACACGTGCCTTCAATTGATTACACCATCATCGGTCCCTCTCCGAGTCCAACTATCTCACCGTCACCCACACCTTCGCCGAGCCCTACTCCTTCAGTCAGTTGTAACAAAACCTGTGTCAGCAATGACGACTGTGCTATTAATCACCGCTGCTATGACACAGGCTCAGAGAAATTCTGCCGCCTGGTAGTAAATCCCACTAGCACCACTTGCCATGCTGCACCAGACAGGGGACTAAATCGCACCTGTAACCAGTACTGCGCTGACAATCGAGAGTGTGCCGCTGGTTTGAGCTGTTGGTACAACCGCTGTCGCAATCCTGAAAACGTCGAAAGTCAATCATGTGTCGCACTGACTCCAACGCAGCGACAACAAGCAGCTGCAAGCTGCAATCAGTCTTGTAGTGCTACCAGCGACTGTGCCAAGAATCTCACTTGCTACCAAGGTGTGTGTCGGTTGGTAACTAACCCTAGTAGTTTGAGCTGTACTGCCCCGACCAAACCAACAGTCTCTACCACGTACACTCAAACACAAACCAAAGGCGGGCTGTCCGGCAGCCCAACGGCAACCAACTCGGCAGGGATTACCCCATCTGCTACTCCAGGATTAAACACAGAACCAATCAGCAGCCCAACTTCTGGTTTAACCACCGAGGTGATTGCTTCCCCCGAGCCTCCGAGCGAAGGTTCAGCGCAAGACGCACTGCTCTCACTCATTCTCAATGCTGAGTACTCTTTGCCCCTCTTGGTACTGATGGGTGGCTTTGTCCTGCTTATCATCGGGCTAATTGTTGGAGGTTTCTTGAGTAAACGAAAGAAGCCGTTCGCAGATAGCACTGAGGTTCATCCTCTGAACCCCACCAGTAACCCTACTGCCAAACCACCTCACTCCAACCCTTCCCCAAATTCTGCATCACACTCAAAAAATTCCTCCGGAGAGACATCGCACACTCTGCCGCCAATTTCTAGTGGCCCAGCGCTGCCTCCACATGAGCTGCGTCCTCGCTTCCCAATCAATCGACCGCTAGCCACAGCTTTTACCGGTGAGCCCAAGTATTCTGCCCCCCAGACATCCACTCTCAACAACCAGAAACCTCAAGTACAGGAGGTTCCTCTGACTCCACCACCACATGCTACTCCTACCGGCTCAATGATTGAGCGACTCAAAGAAAAGGGCGTAACTCCACCAGCGCATGCCACTACCTCTGACGATGGCACCACAACTCCCTAGACGATTTCGAGCTCTTCTGGTATACTGCAAAGTCTATGGTTAGTCCGGTTACTTTTATGCGCGAGGTCATGACAGAGATGAAAAAAGTCTCATGGCCAAGCAGACAACAAACCCAAGACATGACGCTTCTGGTCATTGTCGTCAGTGTTGCCATAGGAGCTTATCTGGGAATTCTCGACTTCGTATTCCAACGAGTCATGACAGCTCTCATTTAACTAACCTGACCCAAGTATTTTTATATCAATAGATCTATGAATGATACACAAGTGCCACAACCACCTGAGGTGCAAGAAGTCAAAGTAAACACACCCAATCTCATCGTCATAAGTGATTCTGAGAACAAAAAAGCTCGCTGGTATGTAGTCCATACCTATTCAGGTCATGAAAACAAAGTTGCTGAGACACTTAAGCAGAGAACAGAAACTCTCAACTTAACCGGCAAAATCCTGGCGGTGCTTATTCCAACTCAGGAAAAAATTCAGATTAAACGTGGTCAGCGAAAAACCGTGAATGAAAAGATTTTCCCAGGCTACATGCTGGTTCAAATGGAGCTCACCGATGACTCCTGGCTAGCTGTGAGAACCACACAAGGCGTAACAGGATTTGTCGGAGTGGGTAACAAGCCAACTCCTCTCCCTCGACACGAAGTTGATGCAATCAAGAAGTACATGAGCCAAGCTGCTCCTCAATACAAGGCCGATTACGTTGAAGGCGAAGCCATTCGCATCGTTGATGGTCCTTTCAACGACTTCCTTGGTACCGTCAACTCAATTGACGAGGCCAAAGGCAAGGTTGAAGTGTTGGTCAACATCTTCGGCCGCGAAACACCGGTTACTCTCGATTTCTTACAGGTAAAGAAAGTCTAATTTACTGGCAGGTTCTCACTTGCCAATCGCATAACACACAACCACAAAGGAATATATGGCAAAGAAAATTATCAACGTCCTTAAACTCAATCTCCCAGCTGGTACTGCTACCCCAGCCCCTCCAGTTGGTCCAATTCTTGGACAGGCTGGTATTAACATGATGGACTTTTTGAAGCAGTACAATGCCAAGACACAAGACAAAAAAGGCCAAATCATTCCTGCTGAGATTACCGTTTATCATGATCGTTCATTTACTTTTGAGCTGAAGCTGCCTCCTGTGTCTGCCATGATCATGCAAAAGCTTAAGATTAAATCTGGTAGCAAGACAACCAGTCGTGACACTGTCGGTACCCTTAGCATGAGCCAGGTAAGAGAGATCGCAACTGAAAAACTGCCTGATCTCAATACCACCGACGTAGAAAAAGCAGTTAACAGCGTTATGGGTACAGCCCGTAGCATGGGTGTGCAAGTTAAATAAAAAAAGTATCAATTACTTGGCTTCGGGGCATGCTTCTCAAAAAAAGCGAGCGCCCAAGTCTAAGGAGATGTATGGGAAGTAAACGCAACATCAACATGTCAGATAACACTGACACGATAAAGGTTGTAGCAGCAGTTGACGAAAATACCACCTCTGAGGCTAACCTTCAAGAGGACGCTGATACCCAGTCCAGTGAAAAAAACGAGAAAAAAGCTGCCAAAAAAGCTGCTGTGGCTCGTGCTCGTAGCAGGAGATATGTCAGCAACCGATCACAGGTTGATAAAACTCGTATCTATGATGCGTTTGCAGCTGTTGAGTTAGTCAAACGCCTGTCTTACTCCAAATTTGATGGGACTATTACTCTTGACGGTGTGGTGAGAGAAGTCGGCCAACAAGCAACCGTGACACTGCCTCATTCAACAGGTAAAACCGTTCGTGTTGCTATTGCTTCTGATGAAGTAATTGCCGCTGTTGAAGCCGGCACAATCGATTTCGATGTGCTCATCAGTAGCCCCCAGTTTATGCCTAAACTTGCAAAACTGGCTCGAGTACTCGGACCAAAAGGCATGATGCCTAACCCAAAAAACGGCACACTCACTGCTAACCCCGAAGGCAAGAAAAAAGA
>CAZBTU010000082.1:0-3726 GCA_964494905.1 uncultured Pseudomonadales bacterium
GAGTCGTAGTGGGTTTGTGGTGAGTTGGCATAGGAAAGGGTTACCTGGTGAGTTGTTGTTGCAATATTGTTTGATCAAGTACGTCAACTCGATAATCACAGTTGAGGTCAGCTGCTAGATCTTGTCCTGTTTGCAGCAAATTATTTGTTAACGCTTCACTATCGAGAATATCTATACTTTGATCGCCCGTGATGTCGGCTGGGCGCTCACCAGTTGATTGGCAGTAGTCGAAATTTTCTAGAAATGCTTGGAAAGAAGGGGCAGAAAGGACAATTGTCGTGCCAGGTTGTTGCAGGTTTTCAAAGACGAGCTGACTTGTGGTAGAGAATGTGTTGCCATAGTCTGAACTTACTTTGGCAATGTTGGTCGTTGCAGGGCTGGCAACTAAGCGATAGACGGCTGGCACATCAGGATTTGCTGTATTGACCAAAATGATCTCATCGAGGTACCAGTGTTTGTTCTGTGGGTTGCCGTAGAAGGGAAGAGTGAGTTGGTGTTCACTGCCACCTTCTGACCAGGTAGCCATGAGGGTTGATTGTTCAGGATTGCTTGTGAGGTCTTGCTTAGAGCCGAGGGTGATGTTTGACCCTTGAGCTGTGAGTGTCTGCCCATCGGGGGTTGTTATGCTCAGACTGCTGGCTTCTAACTGAATGCCTGAGGTGTTCCAACTAAGTGAACCATCCGTGCTTGGCACGACTGTAGTAGTAGTCTGGGTTGTTGTAACATCACTGTCATCACAGATGAGCACGTACTCGGGTTCACAGATGTCTTGTTCACAGGTATTGGCTTGGTAGATACAATTCGAAGGCGTTTCCTCCATGGCAGTACTGGTTAGTGGCCCACTAGCTGCCTTGCGGATATCTTGCGACTGTTCTGAAAGCTCAGATGTGGTGGTGAGAATGCCGACGATACCTGAAAAAATCAACAAAAACCCAAAAAAAGCGATGCCGCTCGGGAGCATTTTTTCCAGGCGTGTGAGGGCAAGTTGGTATTGTGTCATGATTAATCCACACTACCATCTTACACAACTGGAGGGCGCTTGTTGAGAGGGAGTTGTGATATCATTGCTGTTGTTTCTTGCTTTGCTGTTTTTTAGCATGCAGAGGGGATGTGCAGGCTGCCTGTACCAGATTACAAGAGGAGAAACTGTATGAACGGTCTAGTCCGAAAAGCCATAGTTACAGACGCTGGGTTTGCCAGTCGTTATTTGCCAATCACAAAGACTATTCCCAAGGCCATGTTGCCGCTTGGGAATCGACCCATCATGCAACTCATTGTGGAGGAGTGTGCCCAGGCAGGCATCGAGGAAATAATCATCGTGGCAACTCCAGAGGGCAAGCCAGTATATGAGGACTACTTTAATAACAGCGTCAACCGTATCAGAAAGCAACTGGCAGCTCAGGGCAAAGAAGATCGATACGAACCCGTACAACACATTTTGGACTTTCCTAAAATTGTCGTAATCACGCAAGACGAAAGCCTACCATATGGAAATGGTTCCCCTGTGGCTTCTGCACAGCGTTTTGTCGAGGGTGAAGAAGCGTTTTTAGTGTTGTACAGTGATGACATTGTTTTTGGCGAACAAGGTGACGCAAAAACAATGGTTGATCTATACGACCAGAATCGCCATGTTGAGGGTATTATTATGGCACAGGAAGTTGACCCAAGTGTCGTCGACAAGTTTGGCATCATTAGTTTCCGATCAGGAACTGACCGAGAGCTCGACAATATTGTTGAAAAACCAGACAAGGGAACAGAACCATCTCGTTTAGCATCGTATGGTCGATATTTACTAAAGCCATCGATTTTCGAATTTCTAAATCCTGTTAACACTGGCAAGGACAATGAGCTCTGGACCGTAGACGCGATCACTCGAATTGCCCAAAACAAAACTATTTTTGTCGAGCGAACTAGGGGCGAGTGGATGACCACTGGCGATCCGGAAAACTACTTTAGGGCACATCTCAAGTTCGTGATCGAACATGAAAAGTATGGGGGAAAAGTACACTCCTGGCTTGAGGAACTTTTGTCCCGGCATTGATCCACTTTGATCTACAAATGAGCCTAGCCAGAAATCCGTGTCGAGGTGTATACTTTGGGCAGATACAGTAAATCACACGCGCTGTTTGCCCGTAACAATCGTGTGTGAGAGGCACAATAGATTTTCCTCAACATATAGCCTTCGGGCTTGAGCGTCCGGTAGCGCCGTGGTGCTGCTGGCATCTCGCCCACCTTCCGTTTAGGGGGAATAGGCTGCCTCTCACGCTCGGCGGTTACGATCTAGCGAACTGCTCCATGTTTTGTTTATCGCTGCCATTCTGCGAGTTTTTTCTGTTGTTTATGCTTCTTTTTTCATTTTTTTTAATGTTGTGCATGTTTTTTTGCCTTGATCTGTAGCTGAGAGAGGAGATTAGCCTTGTCTTGGTACAATCACCCTCGTTGTACATCTTGCTCAACGTCTATACTGAGGGCAAGGCAGATGGTACAATAACTTTTTGTGAAAACGCCCAAGTACTAGGCTGCCCAGATAGTTCAGTGGCAGAACGCTTTCTTGGTAAGAAAGAGGTCGAGGGTCCGATTCCCTCTCTGGGCTCAGTGCTCTGTTGATGTAGCACTACACACTAAACCGCGCCAGGTTACCCAAGCGGTCAACGGGGACAGACTGTAAATCTGTTGACAATTGTCTTCGTAGGTTCGAATCCTACACCTGGCACCAGGCTTGCGATAGGGCAAGCAAGATATTGGTGGGAAGCCATCTTAGCTCAGTTGGTTAGAGCGACGGTTTTGTAAACCGTAGGTCCGGGGTTCGAATCCCCGAGATGGCTCAAGATTAAGTTTTTGATGCTGTTGAGAAAAATATCCTATAACTATTGTATTTATTCCCCTCTTGAAGTATAATAGGTCTCTTGAGGTGGGTGCTAAGGCAGTGCGCCTGAGTTACTTGCCTTGATGATCGTTAAATTATTGTCAACTGATTATTGGATATCCGACAATCAGATGGGAGAAAATGATGGCACTTAAACTGAGTGAGATCAAGGAAGGAAGCTTCTTTGGAATTGGTGGTCAGCGTACAGGATACTACACTATTGAAGTGGGTCCAGTCAGAATGAAAGTTGGGTATGGGACTCTTCGTCGCGTAAGTGAATCAATGGCACTAATTGTTTACGATGCGCGTTGTGGCAGAGTTTCTTCTGATGAATGTCTGGTTCGCGAATGGAAGATCTTTCGCAAATCTGAGTTGAGAACAAAATTTGAAAACTGGTGCAAAGAGGCGAAAGTGACTGAGAACCAAGTGCGTGTGGACCTCACACTAAGAGTCAACGCGTGTTATGTTGAAGTGTCGCTCGAGAGAATACTTTCTGGCTGTTCACATAGCGAGCCAGTGAGTGTTACTGATTTACTTCAATTTGCGGCAGAGGCTGATAGACTCTTGGCATTGTAAACTACTTCTGGTTGATTGCATCTTTGCGAGCAAGGGCCGGGTATGCTTAAAGAAGGTATTCAGTTGTTAGTTACAAGATGGTATAGAGCTGGGTGAAAACTCAGCTCTTTTTTTTGGCTCAGTTCGACTGTTCTTGTTTTCATTAGATATTGATTGACTTCCACTATCGTTTCATTGTCTGTTTATGTATCATGCACATATGACTGAACCAAATAGCGACGAGCGAGCCGATCAATTTGACCCCACCTCGCCAGTTATGCCTGGTGACCAGGACAGGGCAAGTT
>CAZBTU010000083.1:0-3688 GCA_964494905.1 uncultured Pseudomonadales bacterium
ACAAGTTATTAACAGTTTTTTTTCGGTAAAAAGTTTTAACACTAGCAGGTTGTTTCTGAATATTTGTTTTTTCATATTTTTCCGTGTAGGGATCAAAGGCAGTGTGGAGTATCCCCTCTTCGAAGTCGGCCATGACAAAGGCTCTGGTCAACTCTCGAGGTCGGTCAACACGATAATTGAAAAAAATAACAGCGTCGTTTTCACTGATGGTTCGGTGACTCCCATCACTGTTGCATACACTGATAGGTTCGATGAATTCATCAGTAATACCTCTGCTATATTGTTCTTGCAAGTTAGCTATTGGATCAATGACGCAGGTGTTGGAGCTACCCAGTGTTAAGGCGTCGTAGGCACGCTCAATTCGCTCCCAGCGCATGTCACGGTCCATCGCATAATAGCGACCCATCAAAGTGGCAATTTCTCCTATCCCAAGACTTGCACAGGTATCCATTATTTGTTTGACATAGTTAATGCCTGAAGTGGGGGGCGAGTCTCTGCCATCGGTGAAGCCGTGGATATAGACTCTGGGAACGGATTGCAGTTTAGAGAAGTTGAGCAGTGCGTACAGATGTTCGATGTTAGAGTGAACTCCACCTGATCCGATTAAACCCATTAAATGAAGTGCGGAGTTTTGACGTTTCACATGGTCAGCAGCGTTAAGAAATGCTGCTGTGTTGTTGAACGAGCCGTCAGCTATTGACATGTTAATACGCGGTAAGTCTTGATAGACGATATGACCAGCGCCGATGTTTAGATGCCCAGTCTCCGTATTGCCATCCTCACCCCTGGGTAAGCCGACAGCTTCACCACTCGCTGTGAGTTGTGTGTGAGGGTACGAAAGCCAGTATCTGTCCATGTTCGGCGTTTTTGCCCTCATGATGGCATTACCCGCATTGTTAGGACCTATGCCCCACCCGTCTAGTATCAGGAGCACTGCTGGTCGAGGTCCTGAGAAAGACTGTCTCTGGAAAGTTTCGTTGAAAGGTAGGCTTGTGATTATTGGTGTGAGTGTCGTTGCAGGAGTAACTGTCTGTTCAGAGCTGGGTTCAGCAGGGGCTGTTCCATCGAGCGCAGTAATTTCAACGGTTGGCGTTGGTGGAGTTGATGGCAGTGGTGGTAAAACGGCGGTATCGGTCATTAGTAGGGATTGCTAGCGATTCCACATGAGGTAGAAAGTGCTTTCTGCACTTATTTATGTGCTGGGTTCAGTTTGCTGACTCTGATGTATTTCTTGGTTGATTTGAAGCAGTCTGTTGTACTTAGAGACTCTCTCACCTCGATTTGGTGGGCCAAATTTGGTGTACTCAGCTCCGACTCCAACTGCGAAATCGGCGATGAAATCATCGTTCGTCTCACCACTTCGATGGGAAACAATAACTTGCCAGCCTGCTTCCTTGGCTGTCTTAATGACTTCAGCTACTTCGGTGATAGTTCCTATTTGGTTGGGCTTAATCATGAGCGTATTGCAACTTTTTTCTGCAATAGCTTGCTGGGTTTTTTTCAGATTTGTTGCCAGAAAACTGTCGCCGACAACTTTTGTTGTCTCGCCCATTTCAGCTGTCATCTGCTTCCAGGCATTGATGTCGTCTTCTTGGAACGGATCTTCAATATAGAAAACGTGGTACAAGTTCCTGAGTTTTTTATAATACTCTAGCATTTCTTGGCTTGAGTATCCTTGCTGGCGGTCTTTTAGCTTGTACTTCCCGTTCTCAAACAACTCATTCGCTTCAGCGTCGATACCAAAGAAGAGATCTTGGGCGAAAGTATATTGTGTCGCTTTCACTGTCTCAATCAGAATCTCAAACACATCACTGTTGTTATACAAATTGGGCGTAAAACCACCAATGATGCCCGTTGAGTGGATAGCACTCTTCATCGCTAGAATCTCTTCTAGTTTGTGAAAAAACGTGACGGCCATATTGAGTGAGTTGTTGAAGTCGATGTGTGTCGCAGGAATAATATCAAATTCTTGGATGTCTAAATTATCAGCGCCGTGAGCACCACCGTTTACCATGGTATAAATACAGCTAGGCATAGTTAGGCTGTGGGTTAGTTGGTACTTTTCGAGTACATAATAGTAAAGTGGTAAATTTTGTTTGAGTGCTCCAGCTTTCAGTGTTGCCTGAGAAACGGCTAGGATTGCGTTTGCTCCTAGCTTCGATTTATCTTCAGAAGCATCCAACTCGATCATAATTTGGTCTATTTCTGCTTGCTGAATGGGGTCCTTACCAATAAGTTGTGGGGCGATTATTGTGTTAATGTTGTTAACAGCTTGCAGCACGCCCCTCCCGGTCATCCGGCCTGGATCCTTGTCTCTGAGTTCGTGTGCTTCATACTTACCAACCGAAGTCCCAGATGGGACGCTCGTGGCCACAATTTGACCAGAGTCGAGCCAAAGGGTGCACTCAATGGTGGGGATAGCACGAGAGTCGAGAACCTCACGTGCATAGATGCCTTGAATAACTGCCATGTAACTCCTTGTGTTTCAAAATGGTCGCGAATGTAACACTAACTGCGACTCCGTATCCATGATACATGCTTTAGCGAGCTGAGCAACACTCGGCCTAACCACTAACCCGTTGACACCAAGTCGAACGGCAGCGGCGACAGCGGCGGAGTGGTAATCTTTGAAGTAGACCATGAGATGAGGGTGCTGGCCCTGGCGTGTATCAACTTTTTGGTTGAATATTTCTTTGCATTGTTTGATCATTAGCTCAAAGACATTGATGTCGAAGCTGTATGTTTCCAGCAATTCAGGCCGATCGGGGTCTACCCCTCTCATGAGCGAAGCAATGCTCGACGCATGGATGATACATCCAGCAGCTTGATCAACAGGATATTCTTTGAGCGAAAGAACATTTTCTGGTGTATTGAGTTGCAACCAGACACCGGCAAAGCGCTCGTGAGTTGCAATCTCAGATGGGATCATTTGCAGAATGCGTCTGGCTTCTTCTGAACTTCGAACAAAGGGAATGACCAACCCCAGTGGCGAGAGGTCGAAATCAAGTGCTTGCCTAAAGACTTCGAGCTGAAATCGGAACAGGTCGGGGTACTGGAGGTTTTTTAGTGCTCCCCGAATGCCTAGTATTGGATTTGGCTCAGGCTCGGTATATGAGGCGCTATGTTCAAGCTGCAGGAGCTCCGATGAGGTGAAGTTCTCTGTTCGAAACAGAACCAGTCTGTTTTGACTATGGATTTGATACTCGCGAATAGTTCTTAGTAGTGCTTGGCGGATCATGTCTGAGTGTGGGCCACGTATCACATGGAGGGGATGGGTTCCAAACCGTGCGAATGTATACTCACTTTTGAGTATGCCTACCCCATCAACAGGTTGGGCTAGTTGTTGAGCGGCTTTTTCGGGGTTCCCACCTGTAATGAACAGTTGAGTAAGGTTATGTGACTCTGGCAGTGCTGCTGGTATGTTTGAATGATTCTCGGTTTCAACTGAAGGTTCAATTTCTGTCACTTGGGTTATAAAGATTCCTTGGTCTGTCATGATCCAGGAAATTCGCAAATGCTCAAGAGTTGTTCGCTTGATTTTCAGAGCGACTGTGGCCAAGTAACGAGCAATCTCATCAGTGAGTGGCTGTTGTTGTTTAAGCTTGGACGAGAGTGGTTCTTGGAGAAGTGACTCACTGCCTTGAAGTAATTGATCTGTTTGGCGATGAGCTTTTCGAGTAGTAATGTT
>CAZBTU010000084.1:0-3637 GCA_964494905.1 uncultured Pseudomonadales bacterium
AGGCCGGGTTCGACTCCCGGCCCCGCAACAATAGAACACACATGTACTTTTCTTCTCAGAAAAAATCAATTTCTGTTAGAATTTAGTACACGATGTCACCATGGAAATGGAAACTACTTTCCACAAAAGACGTTTCTCCAAGTAAATGGTTCCCGATAGAGTCCCGTACGTATGAATTGCCAGACGGACGTATTGTTGATGATTTTACTGTCACAACTTTAGCTGATGTTGCAATGGTGATTCCTCTTACCGAAGACAAAAAGGTCGTTTGGGTGAATCAATTTAAGCCGGGCATTGGCGATAATCTTATTCAACTCCCAGCTGGCAGAATAGAAAAAAGTCACTCCACAATCATCCAAACGGCTTTGCATGAGCTAGAAGAAGAAGTGGGCATCAAGGCTACGGAGTCCCAACTTCATTTTATATCAAAAGTTCATGCCTTTTCTACAAAAGCTACAGAAATTGTTCACCTTTTTTTGGCAGAGAATTGCGAATTTAACTCAGAACAGAAGTTAGATGAAAATGAAGATATTGAAATCATACAATTATCTTTTGAAGAGGTGGAAGAAAAAATCTTGAACGGTCAAATTTGGGACGCAGAGGCCATTGCTGCTTGGGAATTAGCAAAAAAGAAGTTTCCTGGCAAGTTTTCTAGTTTGAAGTAAGATCCATATTCACACCCGTTATTTCGCTCTGGTATATTTGTGGCTGATTTCTTGACAATACGTGCGCGACAACTCAATTTATAGCCAAAGGTAACGGAAATTGGATAAGTCGAGTTGTGTCCAAGGCTAAGGAGTTATTACTGCGTTTTAGTTAGTGTCCTATAATATTGACTATCCATGATTTATACTCTATAATACCGGTTTAAGTTTGCCTAGTTTTTCCATTTGCTGGGAATTCCAGGTTTTCTGTGCACCTTCACAAAATGCACTGCCTAAAGATCGCAGCGAGGTTATTTTCCCTCGGGTAACCTGACTGTGGTCTTTAGGCATAAAGTGATGCCAAAAGTTGTCTTCCACGATTGACCTATGGTCAACATCCTTTCACTTCACTCTGTTTCACATGGAGGAATATCATGGCTAACCCCAATTACGAAGGTCAGAATTTCAAAATCGAAGGCGGCAAACTGACGCTCTTCCAAAACACCTGGGGACTGGTTTCCAGCTCCAACGGTTTATGGATTGTGTATGACCCAGCAATCGCCTTCCTCGGATTCGCGACGGAAATGAACCCGTCGCCTGTTGCTCACAAGATTGCCGAAATCATCCAAAACGACATCGGCGCTGGCCGAGATCACCTGATTGCGTATGTGGGTTTAAACCCGTTAGCTACCCTTCAGCTTTGGCTGGAAGGCGTGATGAAGCGCACTCATCTTGAAAACTGCCGCGAGGGCGAGGATGAGGGTGGTGCCTACATCGAGTTCGATAACGTCGTGTTGGGCGGAAAACCGCGCACTGTTCGGGTTTATCAGGAACCTGAATACAGCATGGCGACCTACGACGCCCAGGGAGCGGTGGTTTAACCAAAGCTCGCAAAGCCTTTGCATAGCCGACATAGTCGGCACATTACACAAGACAACCTAATAGGCAAAAAGCTCTCCGTCAGTCGGATAAATAACCATAAATGGTTACCGATTGAACAGAGAGCTTTTTTGCATTTATAAGGAAAACATCAGTTTTATTCATAACATGATTTTAATGAGTTATTTAAATTACGTTCTAATTTCGCTCAGTCTTCGCAACAATGTAAAAAGAGCCTTTCGAGGCTCTTTTTTAGCGTCATAATTTTCAGCTACACGTCTCATAAATGCAAGTCACTTTCATATTAAATGCTTTTTGCCAGTACTGGCACCGTTTCTTAGACTTAATGCTCTGATACAATAGGAAATATATGATCGAATCACAAACCCCAAAGAAGCCAGAAGAATTTGACAGTCCACACGGCAGTGGTAGAGGAGGCCAAACGGAAGAGATAGAACTGATTTTCTTGGTTTGATTGAGTCCTCTCTCAGAGGTGTAGATAAAACCAGACAACCTGGAATCGAGCTGACATTAGTGGAACGATCCAGAGAAGTTAATGAAATCAGAGAAGCTGCAGACCGTGTTGTCGCTAAAGTTCCTGAAAAAGCAAGGTATGTGTCTGCGGACACATTGCCGGTACCGCAGATTGATAGGAACGAGATGCAAAAGGATTTTAAGTTTGTGGTGTATGTAGAGCCACTTTCCGACAGATCATTGGCCGTGCTGCGCTATATTCTCAATGTTTGGCAGCAAGCTGGCGGAGATGTCACAGATAAAAGTATATGCAACTTCCACAACGGCCCATACCCTCCAGGGGCAGTTTCATATGCGAGGGTGTTCGGGCTCTTTGATGCATTGACACTAGGTTTGCCCGGAAAGGAACTGGAGCTGATGAATCAAGGATTATTTGCCGAGTCAGTTGCCAGTGGTAATCCGGATCTTTTGGTTCGGATAGCAACACTTTTGAATAAGGGAATGCCAAGAGAGTAAGACAATTATTTCCCGGTTCACAACTGATGTTTAAATCACTCCTGTTTACTCGAGCTTTTTTCAATAAAAAAACCGAGTAGTGTTCTACTACTCGGTTATATAACGCGTGACACGGTATCAGTGATTCGCTGTCTTTGGCGGTATAAGCCAAAAATCCACAACTGTCGCTATTGTGCCGAAGAGCATAATAATCAGGGTTTCGGGTGGTGTAGGTGTGGACTGCACAACCAATCCCTCTACAAAAGCTGCCATGATGTACAGTAGTGTCACAACCAAGTAAACAGCGAACAACCCAAAGTCTCTCATATCCAGAGCAGCTCGGGGCAACCTGATGAATAGCCAGAGCTGGAAAGTGTAGAAGAGGATATTGGTCGCAGTCAGTCCCACGGCCTTTGGTTCTGGTTCGACTGCTGCCCAGATTACGAATCCAGCCAAGATAATAAGGTACGAAACGAGGTACTTATACCAAGGCGGATTGAGCTTAGATTGTTTTTCGGCTGTTTTGAGGAATACCACGATTCCTTCACTGTCTGGTTTATTTGATTCCATTGCTTCAAGTCCTCTTACTGAAGTGTGTTTAGACGCAGTGTCCAGTCAACTTCAGCAATATGCATCACGAGTTTAAAGAGCTTCCCTAGTGGGAATATCGGAACACATTATATCTCTTTGGTACAATAGCGCCGCCTGACTCTACCCTGGAGAATCTATGAATAAGTTTGAAATCATCGAAGAAACACCGGAAAAATCTCAATATGTGGCTGAGCTAAGGGCAAAACTATCTCAAGACTACCAGGTTGTTAACTGGTTGCTATCTCAGGAGTCATCTGACGATGGTGAGGTTATCCGAATCAAGGGGCATCATATACAGTTCCCATTTCTGGAGTTTTTCCATCAGAACCCCAGAGAACGTGATCTAGCCGAAAGTGGCGCAATCTCAACTGCAACTTGGGGCAGGGAAGCACAAGCAGAGTTAGCTGCCAAAGCAGCAGCGACATACTTGCAGCAGCTCACCAATACGCAACGAGCAGTTGCCTACCTCGAGGACATTTTTGGTCGAGAACAAGAGGGAGTAAAGTCGGCACTTATCGGTTGGAGTACTTTATTTTTCAAGCTCATGAATGCCC
>CAZBTU010000085.1:0-3632 GCA_964494905.1 uncultured Pseudomonadales bacterium
AGGGCGAGCAACAGTCCAAAACCTACATCCTGCTGTTGCTACCCCCTAAGGAAAACAATGCTGAAGTTGAAAAAATTCTCTGTTTTGTTTGTGTTATTGTTCGTTGTCGGCTGTGGCGCAGTGCCTGCCGAACAATCGGTTCTGCCCTCTGAACAACCTGCCCCTACCCAGACCTACATGGTGGTCAACGCTAACAACAGCGTGACCGCCACGATTACCTGGAACGGAACTTCCTGGGCGTGTTCCACTGTCCCCGAAGTGGACGGGACACCATGTGCCCAAGCGACCGGCTTCTTTTACCACGGCCAAAAAATTGGTACCCCTCATTACGAGGGTGGTAAAGAAACTGGTCGGATTGACCTAGAGCCAGGCTGGTCATTAGCCCAATAAAAATCTAATTCTCGATCTTAAACCTGCGTGGTCTTGAACAAAGGCCACGCAGGTTCCTACGGAGTTAGCATTAAAAAAATCACGCGGTATGTTACACACTTACTTCAAAGTATTCGTTTCTTTCTCATTAGATTTTTTTGCTGCAAATTATGGGTGATAGATCACAAAATATGCGAAGTTAATTTTCACGAGCACTATGGATGAAACCTGTGCCCTGCTAAAACACTTTTCTTAGATTGACTATACGTCAATAAGTTTTATAAAGTCAATTTCTGGCTCTTCGTAAGGATGTACTTCTAATATCGCTGTTCTCACACTAGCAGCACAATCTTCTGGGCAAATCATTTCTATTCTCACTTCGGGTTCGTGAGAATAAAGACCAACCTTTCCAATTGTAGGGTTCGAACCTTCTTCAGATTTCCAGTTGCCCATACCCTTGGTGACGAACCCACAGCCGGTGTAATTTCCGATTACACCAGCACCAGCATTAGTTGCAGCTGTCATGATTTTTTCAATCAATTCTTCTTTATCAGGGACAAAAACAAAAAGTTTTAACATCGTTCCATTTTAACATTGAACGTCGTTATAGTTGGGATGCTAGTCTGGCGGAGGTGGAGGCCTCACTACGCGATGCATTAGGCAGGCTCGCCTTGCTCGCTTGCCGGCAGGATTACGCCTTCGGCGCAATGCACAACCTACCCACTCTGTCAGTTAATTCCTGCTACGCAGGATTACCTGCCAGAGCGGAGGTGGAGGGATTCGAACCCACGGGACCGTTGCCAGTCAACGCTTTCCAGGCGTTTGCCATAGACCACTAGGCGACACCTCCTTGTAGATGCTGGCTAAACCAAACAATCCAGCGCTCATTATAACTTTTGCGCTCAGTTTTTTCCAGCCAGATACGACTGACTCGAACTACCAGGTTTGACATCTGGCCTCCCCAGAGATAGAATCTCTGGACTATGTCTTGGAAAGAACCCTTATCATACTCGCCCGAGGACTATAACAAGCCAAGAGACCCTCAGCGAATAATCGCGGAGTTCCAGGCTGCAGAGATAGCTTTTGTTGCGCAACATGGCACTATTCTCGATCAAGAACACCTACTTGGCTCATCAGCAGGAGCAGAGGCATTCAAGAATTACTGTCGACAATTCGAACAAACAATTGGTGTCTCAGTCACCTTTGAACACAAAAGTGGTAAGCTCTTATTCTCAAGTCAAATTGATTATGGAGACCCCCTTGCCACTGTTTTCACGACTTTTGAGTTTATTGACACATTAGGTCGCTGTTCTCGAGGAATGATTGACATGGGAAGATCCAGTTCTACACAAATTAGCTGGGAATCTTGGGTTAGCACATATATATCGCAGATCAACAGAGCGAAACGAGAGCGTGATTCCAGCATCAAGTTTGGCCGGTTCGGACGGCGTCGATACTAGGCTTCAGCACTCCTTGTTACTAGTTCTTGAATAGTTTCTAAGGTAAGCCCAATTCGCTTACGCTGTCTCAAATCAATTTTTCTTAATCTCACATATAAATCCAACATCTGCGTCAAACTAAACGCACTGTGAAGTCGCAAATCGTGAGCAAGTAATTCTTGAACACCCCCCTGCTCGCGATCGACCAACACAAGCACGTCGGTTACTTGAATTCCTTGATTCCTTAATATCTCAGCAGCCTTGAGTTTGGACTCCGCATGAGTAACCACATCATCAAACAGAAGCGCTGTTTTTCCAATGTCATCTGGCAACAAGCCATCTACCTGTGCACCCGTGCCATGAACCTTCCCGTCAGACCTGGGTGTAATCATGCCAACGTTTAGCCTGTCAGAAAGCGAAGAAATAATTGGCGTGATTGCAGTAGGAATGTCAGCAAGCAAATCAAACCACAGCCCTTGTGAAAGTTCAAAGAATGCCTGCACTGCCATTTGTTTTACTTCCAGAATTCGCCGCAGCAGCCTAAAATCAAAGTAAATCGGCGAAAGTGGAGCTTCCGGGTATTGTTCATGCAACTTAAGCCGAAAGCCCCCTAACTTCAATACTCCTGACTCAAATATCGCAAGGGCAAACGCTTCACCTGACTGAGTCAATCCTTCAGGATGTGTTGTTCGATCGAGTTCCCTCATAAGCAGTGTTCCGCCTACTGTAATCAGTATATATGAGGAAGGGAGCTCAAAAATAGGAGCAAGAAAAAGCACCTGACTATCAGGAAATCTGAAGTTGCCTAACCGCATCCAACATGTCATCGCTACGCAGTAGATCGGGGTCAGCAATAATTTCTGCAGGAGTAAGCCAAACTGCTTCGAAAATGTTTTCCTCCATTGGGTTTTTGGTAAGGTCGAGCACTGGCTCCCCAGTCACCGGTTCTGCTAAATGGCACCGATACCCTATACATACAATCTGAACTTGATGCTGCTCAATTAGGAAGCTCCATGCCCCAACGACACGATCTGGGATGACTTGAATACCAACTTCTTCAGATACCTCTCGCTGCAGTGCAGCAATAAGCTCCTCGCCATACTCAACACCACCACCGGGAAAATCAGTAATAATGTAGCCATCCTTCAGTCGTTCGCGGATGAGCAAAACTTTGCCCTCATGAACAATTAATGCCTTTACTCCTGGCCGCAACCACGGCTTCCGTTGGGGTTCGTTCATATTGGTGTAATGGCCTTTCTTGTCCTAGTTTGAAACAACACTACTGTGTGGATACTGATACAGATTGTACTGTGAATACTTGTCACATGTTCTGAGTTCATCTGCAAGTAAAGATAGTAACACTAGAGCCAATGGCTGCATAGGAAAAAGCTGACTCAAACTCTCGATCTGACTCTTCTTTTTTCGAGCCCAAATCCGCTGCGATCTTTCAAGCTCATTAATCTTATCAGCCCTCGCCAAATCAAATTGCCTGACACCTATCACCGAAGAATTATATGACAGCCCGGCTAACCATCCAGAGTATTTTGGGTCAGTAGCACCAATAATAAAGTAATTTGACTCACCTTGTACCGGTCGCCACCCGGCATTCGGTTTAGCCAATGCCAATATACCTACATGCGGAGTAAATGTCAGTATCTCAACCAACACCGGCTGTATCTTTTCAACGTGCTGTGCCAAGAGTAAAGCCGTAAAATTGTTCTCCGCTTCGCCGCAAAGTGAATAGTAACCACTTGGGTTAGAGAGTTCAGTCAGTTTCTCGTAAAACCGGTTCCGTATGAGCATCAGCTAGTGAATTCTACCATT
>CAZBTU010000086.1:0-3603 GCA_964494905.1 uncultured Pseudomonadales bacterium
TTGAGCTCTCCGACTAACTTACCTTTATGCTGTAGTTCGCCGCCATTATACGAAACATGGGTAACGGTGAGTTGGCCGTTTTTACCTGTAATTGTTCCTGTATCTGCTGGTTGTCCGCCCCCTTGGGCGTAAAAAATAGATTGATCGAGTGATATAAAGGGCTGATTACCTGAAGTGTCAACAACGGTGATTTTCGCTGTCGCAGTTTTTTGGTAAGAATCCGATAGATAGATCAGTTTAGTTTTCATTTGGCATCCTCATTCTGTATTGTACCCTGCTCTGCTTTAATTTGAAGCTCATAGTGCTTGCCGCTCACTAAGCGAGACTAAAAACCCCGCTTGTTGCGGGGTTTTCTTGGTTTTGATTAAACTTGATTAGTAAATTAACTTAGCCCCGCGCTTGACTTACAACGCTTTTAAATGACTCAAAGTGGTTGACAGCCAACTCGGCTAATACCTTGCGATCAAGTGCGATACCAGTTTTTTTGAGGGCATTTATAAATCTAGAGTAGTTCATTTCGCTGCCAGCTTCTTTAAGCGCTGCAGAGATACGGACGATCCAGAGTGAGCGCATGTCACGTTTTCGCAAGCGGCGGCCAATATACGCGTACATGCCGGCATGAAGCAGAGCTTCATGAGCGCGTTTGTATAGACGGCTGTTAGCGCCACGGAATCCTTTAGTTTGAGCAAGGACTTTTTTATGGCGTTTACGACGGACAATTCCTGTTTTGACTCTTGGCATACAATCTTTCTTAAGTTGATTTTTGACTAAGCGATACCGAGCATACGCTTAATTTTGCGTGCCCATTTTCCTGTTACTTGCTTGGGCACTCCGTAAGCACGGATGGCCTTCTTGCTCTTGCGACGACGTATGTGGCGCATGTTCTGAGAACGGCGTAAAACCTTACCTGTTCCTGTGATTTTAAATCGTTTAGCTACACCTGATCTAGTTTTTTGTTTGATTTTTTTCATTCGTTGCTTTCGTTACTCGGCGGCGTTGAGCCAGTTTGTGTTCTGATTTTTTTGATTGGTATAAGTTGTGCAATCAACTTTTTACCAAGCAATTTAGGCTCAACTTCGACAGAGGCTATGTCGGAAGTTGCTGCAAACACTCTAGCAAATACATCGTAGCCGAACTCTTTTTTTGTGATGGTCCTGCCTTTAAACTGCAATGAAAGTCGGACCTTGTCTCCTTTTTTCAAGAACTGCTGTACTTTGTTAAGCTTTGACTCGAAATCACCGGCACCCAAGAAGGGAGTGAATCGGACCTCTTTTAGATCTTGTGCCTTCGATCTTTTACGGTTTTCAGCTTCTCGCTGCTGAACCTGGTACTTATACTTAGCAAGCTCAATAATCTTGGCAACTGGCGGATTTGCCGCAGCAGTGACCAAAACTAAATCCTTTTCTGCCTCGCGTGCTTGCACAAGTGCCTGAGAAGTTGACATTATGCCAATCATCTCGCCAGTGGCCGACAACACCCGCACTTCGCTAGCTCGAATCTGATGATTGGCTACGACGAACGGTTGTCTAGGTTTAAAACTTTTAGTCGGTTTCTTTCTCACGCGGATCGAGCTCTTGTACTGCGTCCGTTGAAGCGGCGCTCACGGTATTGTACCGTACAGTTTTTTAGTTTACGAGATACGCATTATATCACTTCCATTGTCATGTGTTAACTCTCAAGACTTTGCGTAAGAGTTGTAACTGTTAGAATGAACGTCAGGTATAGGTATCAATGTCAGCATTTCCAAGTATGAGCTTCTTTTCACGGCTAGTTGTTAGTCAACGGTTTAAATATTTTTTTCTTGTAGTTGTTTTTTTGTTTTTTCGAGTTCCTTTTTTAACAAAAATGCCAGTTTTTAATGATGAATCAATTTATATCGATTGGGCTTGGCGAGCAGTAAATTCACCGGGGTTTATGTTTTTTTCACTCTTGGACGGCAAGCAGCCCGTTGTCCTATGGGTGATGGGATTGCTAGAGACAGTGCTGCCAAACATGCTCTGGGCAGGGAGATTTGCTGCAGTAGTGTTTAGCGCGCTTGCAATGGCAGGAGTATATCGGGCAACAAACCTCATATATGCTGACCGAAAATTGGCGATGTATGCAGCTTTGCTGTACTGCATTCTGCCACCGTTTGTTTTTTTTGATCGCCAGGCACTTTATGAGTCTGCTGTTTCTACTGTGTTCATTTGGTTGTTAGTAGCAACAGCATCGTTTATTAAGCGACCCAACTTACTCAAGAGTATTGCACTGGGAACGGTATTGGGTCTGGGCATCTGGATAAAAACCACTACATTGCTGTTAGTTCCAGCTGTTTTAGTAGGATTGTGGGTGGGTTTGGGCAAGAAAATGCTGCAGAGGGAAAATCTTGGGTTTATTGCATATGCCTTTTTTGTTAGCCAAGCATTCGCGGTGCTACTGTATGTTCAACCAACCTTTCAGCAAGGAGCATCACTCAACCGCTATATTTTCTCCCTAACTGAGTTAATACACTTCCCAGCTTGGACATGGTTTTCCAATGCTTGGTTGGTAGCCGAAACTTTCTGGTGGCTTTGTACACCAGGAATAGTCATGGTTGTTTTTTGGTGGAGTTACACGATGTTTCGCAAAAATACTGAAGACAAAAATCCAATTAGTATTTTGCCAGCGTGGTATTTTATAACGATAGTAGTTGTACAGGTCATATTAAGCCAGGCAATGACCCCAAGGTATATGGTTGCACCACTGAGTGTCATTCCCATTCTTGCTGCAGCAAGCTTATCGCAGCTATGGCAAAAAAGTGTGGCGGCGAAGATTTTTGTGGGCTTTAGCGTGCTCTGTGCGGTGGGCATGGGTTTATTCGCGCTTGTCTTCCCCATCCAATACCTTAGATCACTTGACGTAGTGAGCCGGTATTCTCTGGCACATGAGTACCTGGATCTTTGGACATCCGGCAAGGCAGGGCAAGAGGCAGTAGCGTACGTTTCGACAAAAATCGGGTCCGGTTCAGGTATGGTGTTTGTCCGACGAGATGCTGGAAATCCTGAAAGCTTGGTGACATACAGTTTTCATAAACAACCCATGGTGACAGTTGCTTACTTTGATGCACAAGACGTACGTGGACTCGATCAATATGACTGTATTAGTTCGCAGTATCCTGTTTTTTATATCTCACGAGATTTTCATTTAGTTGGCACAGAGCGTTTCTGGCAGGAGGTTGAACGCTTCTACAACGGTGTCAACTCCGTTGGGGTTTATGTGCCAAAAACTAGCTGTGAGGGAAAAATTCTTGAACTGCACTGATCCTAATTAACCTTCACGGTATTGAGTGTTTTAGTAGGTTATTGCATCATAATCATGATCGGATTAATGGTATAATGATTGCCTCTTGCTAGCATGCTCTTTAGCTCAGTTGGTTAGAGTCCCGGTTTACCGAGATTGACAGAGAAGAGACAAGTGAAGAACCTTTAGCTCAGTTGGTTAGAGCGCTTCATTGACATTGAAGAGGTCGCTGGTTCGAGTCCAGCAAGGTTCACAAATTGGGGATTCGTTCTGTTCTGCAGAAGTCATGTTGCTTCTTTCTTCTCTTTCTCGGTGAAAGCTAAGAATTTCCTTCAATTCCCTCAA
>CAZBTU010000087.1:0-3400 GCA_964494905.1 uncultured Pseudomonadales bacterium
GTGAGAATACGCTTCCATCTAAGCCGCTCACCAGTAATCTGACCTTTTTTTTACGTCAACTTGCCAGTCCACTCATTATTGTGTTATTGGTGGCTGCTGGTTTTACTGCTCTGCTCAATGATTGGACAGACACTGGCGTTATTTTGGCCGCTGTACTCATTAACAGTTTGTTGGGCTTTTATCAGGAGAAGAAAGCTTTCACGTCATTGCAATCACTTAAGTCGGTGCTAACACCTGAAGCATGGGTGGTTCGTGAAAGCAAACGACAGAAAGTTGTGGTAAAGCAAATAGTTCCCTTTGATGTGGTCACACTTTACGAGGGTGACAAGGTGCCTGCAGATGGAGTTGTTGTCGAGGCACACGATCTTTTTATCAATGAGGCTATGTTAACGGGTGAGAGTGTCTCGGTTGAAAAACAAGTGGTCTCTGAAGAGATCTTGCAAACCAAAGTCACTGAACTTGAGCGTCTCATACAACTACTCACTAAAACTGACTTCAACAATGGCGAGCGAGTGTATATGGGGACTACGGTGGCAAGTGGCTCGGGGATCGTTATTGTCACCACCATAGGTGCCAAAACTGAGATGGGCAGCATAGCCGCAGCCATCAGCGAGGAAGCCGATGAACAGACTCCGTTGGAGCGACGGCTCCAGTACTTGGCCCGCAACTTGGCAGTTCTGGTGATTTTGATGACTTTACTGATTTTTGTATATGGGGCAGTCACAAAGCGTGATTTACTAGAAATGTTTACGGTTTCGGTGGCTTTGGCTGTTTCTGCCATTCCTGAGGGGCTTGTTATTGCGCTCACTTCAATACTGGCAATTGGGATGCATCGAATACTCAAGCGCAAAGCATTGGTTAGAAACTTGGTAGCTGCCGAAACATTAGGTACGATAACCACTGTTTGCTTAGATAAGACAGGTACATTAACTGAGGGCAAGCTCCGAGTGGTTGCTACAGAATTTATCGATCCCAAACTTGGTTATCGGGTAAGCGTGTTGGCAAATGAGCAACGTGATTCACTCGAGTTAGCTCGTTGGCGTTGGGCGGAGAGCTTTGTCACAGCGCACCAGGATCTAGTTCCACCCCATGAGTTAGTGAGCCAAACGCAACGAGATGACTTGATACCTTTTTCAAGTGAACGACGGTTTTTGGCAACTCGGCATGGAACAGAAATTTCAATGATGGGTGCTCCGGACACGCTGATACACTACTGTGCGGCTTCGCTTTCCGCTCCTGAGCGTAAAGCAACTACTCTGCGGGCTCGCAGCTGGGCTGAGTCAGGTAGGCGCGTTATCGGTGCCGTTCAGTGGAAGTTCAAAACTCATGGTGAAGCAAAGAAGGCTTTTGTTGCCCTTAGAAAAAATACAGTTGTCACTTCAGGTCAATGGATTGGGTTGATGGGATTCGAAGATCCAGTTCGCCCAAGTGTTGCTCATACGCTTGAAGTCGCCGAGCGGGCAGGCATTGCTGTCAAAGTCATCACTGGAGACTATAAAGAAACAGCCATAGCTGTATTAGCATCTGTTGGTAGACATGTAGCCGATGCAGAAGTGATTGAAGGCTATCAGCTTCTGGACATGAGCGATCAACAGTTACAGGAGGCAGTCAAAAAAACTGTTTTGTTTGCACGAACTAAACCCTCTCAAAAACTTCGTATCGTAAAAGCACTCAAGGCAAATAATGAGATAGTTGCCATGATGGGGGATGGAGTCAACGACGCTCCAGCTCTTTCAGCTGCGAACATCGGACTGGTAGTCGGTGATGCAACGGAAGTTGCCCAAGAAGTAGCAGATATTGTCTTGCTGGATTCGAATTTTGAGACGATTTTGGCTGCCATTGAGGAGGGACGGGGCATTTTTGCCAACTTACGTAAAGTTATTCTCTATCTATTGAGCGACACATTTTCTGAAGTCGTTCTAGTATTAGGGAGCATGTTTCTTGGTTTACCGGTTGCGCTAACAGCCACGCAGGTTCTTTGGATCAATATTATCAAGGAGGTCTTGCCAAGTTTAGCATTGGTACTTGAACCAAAAGAAAAGAGCTTGCTTAAGCAGGATCCTGTTGATCCTAAGGAAAATCTTGTAAACTTCGAAATGAAGTCGCTGATTACGCTTATTTCAGCAACAACGGGATTTGGAACATTAGGTATGTTTGCGTTCTTGCTGCCACATGTTGGACTGGCTACGGCGCAATCAGCAGCCTTTGCGCTTCTGAGTACAGCTTCACTGCTTTACATCTTCTCTTGTCGCTCGCTCACGAAGCCATTTTGGCACGTCTCGCTAGTGACACATCGACCACTCTTTATGGCAATAGCCGCCGCTTTTGGTTTAACCTTGTTGCCGATTTACTTTCGCCCACTGCAGGTTGTACTTGGTTTAGCTCCGCTCAGTCTCGAGCTCTGGTGTATGGTGATAGCCATTGGTGTGGCCATTGTTGGATTGATTGAGGGGGTTA
Source organism: uncultured Pseudomonadales bacterium (assembly GCA_964494905.1). Classification (GTDB taxonomy): domain Bacteria; phylum Patescibacteriota; class Microgenomatia; order UBA1400; family PJMF01; genus CAZBMX01. Next base: position 2,458 of record CAZBTU010000087.1, read on the forward strand.
AGGGAATCTGGAAGTACTTGCGTTGAACGGTGTGTTTTTTCTTGCGCATCAAGCAGGGCAATGATGGTTGAGTAGGCAGTCTGGTGGAGTGACGCCACCATATGTTTGGCAATGAGTTCTCTGTTAGCTTCGATATCGGTGTGGGCATAGTGACCAGGTTCACGATTTGGACTGTCGGGGTCATTGACAGCAAAGATCATTCGGTCAATAAACTCTTCCCACATCACGACGCCGAATGGATATTTGAGAACTTTATCACCTGTGGCAAAAACCATGGTGAAGTGTTGCATACGTTCCTTAAGCAGGGCCATTTCTTCTGGGGTGAACTCTTTCACATTGTTAAGGATTGTCGTTACATGGCTAATAAAAGAAGTAATGTTTTCAACAAGCTGTACTGCATGCTCAGCTGCCGCTTCGGGATGACAGTTTTCAACCAACCAGGAGTAAACCCGTTGGTTGAGTCCAATAATGTCACCAGCGGTGACCATAAGTTTTTGGGCCGCATCAACCACACCTGGCAGCACCGTGCTTTCGGCCGAGACGCTATAGGTGATACCGCCTGCAATTGAAGTCGTGAAAGCAGCCGTTCGATCAAAATTCAGCAATCCTGTGTAGTGTTGAATGTACCTGTCTTTTTTGTTGAGTATCGTGAGCAACTGAGTGAGTGAGTCGTTTTTCGACTCACTGATGACAGGAGCAATCTTCATTTCTTTGAGCAATCTTTGATATGATTGGCTGGCTGTCACTATTTCAGCTAACCATGGGTGCTTCTGAACAATGGAAAAGAATCGTTTCATGGAGACTTTTTTCTCGTTATTTGTCACCACTCCAGTGAAAACATAAAAGTCAACTTTGTTGAGAATCTCCTCAGCAACTCGCAGCACACCTTGAAGTGAAATGTTTCCGGACATGGAGTGTCCAAAGAGTGCGACTCTTTCGTATG
>CAZBTU010000088.1:0-3335 GCA_964494905.1 uncultured Pseudomonadales bacterium
CAAAAATGGTGTCAATTTCGGGGTATTTTTCAAGTCTGAGGAGTAAATTGTAGATTAGGAGCTTGGTGGCTGTCGTGAGTTCTTGATCAGGACCTTGATCAATTAAAATGAAAAGCTCACTTTTCGTCCGGAAATATTGTGTGCCTGATCCAAATGGTTTTATAGTCTGCTCATCGTAAGCACCGGGCTGATAAAGTACAGGAAAGGGTGCGATGTCAACAAAGTTTTGCTGGAAGATTTTTACCTGGCTATCATCAACTTTGTGTGTCAGATCACCAGTCAAGATCATAAAGTCAGCTTGTTGATCAAGCATGGGATCAAGCATTTGAGTCAAACGAGTGGTGTTGTGCGCATACAACTGCTCCGACAGGTTAAAACGGTGGTTATAAACTAGAAAAGAATATTCAGAGTTGATTGTTGATTCAGGTTTGTCTTTAAGTGTTGTGGGAAGACTTGGGAGTTCAATCGGAAATGGAATTGGATTTTCAGCTAATCTGTAGAGATTACAGTATTCATTGCAATCAAGTGTAACAACCTGAAGTTGGAATTGATTTTTCAATTGGTTGAATGCGGCTTGTAGTGTTGGGCCCTCTACTTCTGAGTTGGTCACGAAAACGGCAATTCCTTCACTGATGAGTGATTGATACAGGGATAATAAATTGTCATAGGGTAAGTTACCCCAAACTAATTCAGGCATTTCACCGTATTTTTGTGAAAGTGAGAGTGGCAAAAGTTGATACCATTGGTTTTTATACCAGTCAAAAAAGTATGGGTTGGTTGCCGTGATAAGCATGGGAAGTGGTCTGTTTATGTCGTAGTTGGTGTCGAAAGCTAGGCCATCAAAAAATTGGTTGGCACGCCTAACTGTTTGTAGTCGCCAAGTTTGTACTTCACCTCGATACTCCAGTATTAATTGTTGCCAAGCCATTCGAGTTGTTTCACTCACCATAAAAAACATTAGTAAGAACGAAATACTAAAAACTGAAATGAATGGATAGTTTTTTAGCCGAAGCAAACGAACCAGAATCTGTAAAATGTACAAAGAACCAATAACAACAAATGGAATGGCTAGGTGTGTTGCTTCTGAGAAATTATTTGGTAGGTTGCTTCCCGCAATCAGTAGAGTAGCTATTACAGTAATTCTCCAGGCAATGCTTTTTCTTTTTTCTAGCATTAACAGCCAAAATCCCAACAATGCCGGCAGCGCCAGGTTTGCGGCAACGGGGATAGCGTATGTCTGATTCAGCCACAAAAGTAATCCCGTGATACAAAGCGCGAGCGCAACTAACCATTTTTTGAAAAGCAGCTTGTTTGCTATCTTGTACAAGAGCAACAATGAGCTAAGCACTATACTGACATTAAGATAATAGAACAAACCAGAATTTTCTGAGAGTTTAAGAAACGGCACTAGCAGCATTCCGTATGGAATAGAAGCCTGACTGGGTGCAAATAACCCATCTCGACACAGTTGCCACGTATCATGATTAAGCCAACAACGAGCTGTAGTGACTACCTCAGTTGCGTCCCCTGAGGCCGTTAGGTTTAGTATTGTGCTGTATTCCTGTATAGGGTTTTTGTGGAGCAAAAACAGACACAGAGTGATTGCGGAGATAAGCGGCCAATGGCGATACAAATTTTGGGTGAGTGTGCCAATCACTCCTCGATCCCACTGCGATGATGAAGGAGATTGCTCTAAATTTGCAGCCGCTGTTACAGTTCCAGCTAACATCCAGTAAGTAAAGGCAACTTTAGATGCGACAAATACGTCGATAACAAGCGCATCAAACAATAACGCAACTGTTCCGCCAATAAAACCGATAGATAAGCCTGCAACCAATCCAGTGTTTTTTCGGAAACTATGAAATGCTACAGAAACGCTTTTGGCTATAATCCCAAAAAAAATAAAAAATCCGAGCAAGCCAGTTTCTCCTAGAGACCGCAGGTAGTTATTATCAGTGCCATCAGCTTCTGTAAATTCTTGTTTACCGTTTTTATTAAGTGTGCCGTAGCCACTCCCAAGAACGACGTTTCTGGTCAACCCCTTTATTGCTTGAGGCCAAAGCGCGTCAAGTCTGATTGCCATTGATAAGCCGTACTTAATAGCATTAGGTGACCAAGTTCGTTCTCTTTCAACCAACACATGGCTAACTTCACCTTTTGCTGAGATCGTGGCTACTTTTACGATATCCGGAATGTCATGGTAGACATCAATCGGTCGTTTTTGGTCTACAACGGGATTTTGGACAGGATAGAGTAGTGAATGTGTCGCACTGAGCAGAATTGGTAGACCCGGTACTTTTGAGACGAAAAATGAGTTTTGTGTTACTTCTAGGGACTGTTTGAGAAACTGTGGGGAAAAAAGATAAAGACTGGTAGCTGTTAGGACAAACACGCCAACGAGAGTAGCGGCGGTGATAGTAACAAGGCGCAAAAGTTTTGGTTTGAGAATTAACCACAGTAATAGGACAGTTGCTTCTCCTATAATAAATGCGAAAAAAGCAGTTTTTGAGTCACTCTCAATCAGTAGCCATAGCCCAGCAACCTGAACAGCGCTCAGTAACACTTGTTGCCATTTTTTATTAATGAAAAGTGTGACTCCTAACAGAATGGGAAGAGAGAGTGCGAGGAATGCAGCCATATCATAGTGACCTGCAAACGTTGATTGCACACGGGCGAACTCAGTTAAATAAAGCTTTTCACCTTTGCTTGACTCACGATTCATCGTCGAAAAAAGTGGCCAGTGCCAATTTAGTTGACCATAGCCGTATACGGTTACAATCAGAATGGTTGTAGCCAAGAGTCCAATGACGTACGTAATGTGTTTCTGAGTTCTAATACTTGAGGCAGCAAAGAAAAATAGCGAAAAGTACTCAAGATACCGAAAAAAATGAAGAAAGCTTTTACCAAGGTGAAGTGGCTGCAGAGGTATTGTTTGCAAAAGTATTACTCCTGAAAGTATCGAGAGCAAACCAGTTCCAGCGTAGAGAATAACCAGGCTCAACATTTCGTTCTTCCAAACAATTAAGCCTTTCTTGGCAAGTATTAGCCAGAATGCTCCGGTTAAGAGCACCAGTACATCTTCTAAACGAACCCTCACTAAGTAGCCAGGGATGGCATCAAACAATGGAATTTTTGGGTACAATGGAATAAAAACAAACAAAAAAAGTGTTAATAACAACAAGCTATATGGAGCGAACCGTCTAAAGGTGGGGTTCATACGATAGGATGATTGTGTTGTGTAGCACTACTTGTCACAGCTAATTGTAACAGAACCTCACTTTAGTTCGAGCTTATAAAGATTACACAGTTGGTGACATCCTGTGTGAACCTCAGTT
>CAZBTU010000089.1:0-3255 GCA_964494905.1 uncultured Pseudomonadales bacterium
ACAGTCAGTGCTAACACTTCATTTTCTTTGAACTGATGACGTGAAAACAACTCCAAAAGTGCGTTTGTGTGTAGTTTGTTCGCCAAGCTTCTGCTCTCTTTTCCGGCAAAAAAAGCAGGTACTGACTTTCAAAGTATTCGGGAGGAAACTGCGTAACTCGCCTTGCAGCTTGCCACAAAACGTCAACTAATGACGAGACCTTTCGCGAAGACACAGTATGCAGTGCTTCTGCTTCATCAAGAGGCTTTCCCAGAATCAAAGAGAGAAACTTTCGCTCAACTTCACTGTTGTCATGGCCATAGAGTGTGTCGCCAGATATTTTTTTGAGCACTGGAATGAGTATTTCGTGCAGTGCCGAAAAAATATCTTCTTTACGTTGAGTTTGATCAATCTGCTCACTATTGGTTGTAGCAACACCCTGAGGAGCAACCACGGGAACAATAAAGCGTAAGGCCCAGTAGTAATGACTGGTTGTTCTTTTTCAGTTTGTATTGCTGTCGATGCGTAACTATTTTCTTTGAAAACCTGTATAACAAGCATATATCCCAAGCAAAACAAGACGTTTGCAATAATCACAGTCCAGAGCGAAACGTTTGACCAACCAAATCGAAAATCAAGGCCGGGAATAATGAATCCTAAAAAGAACAAGTTGAGTACAGCTGGTGGTCGTTTGGTTGTTGCCTTGGTATCCAACCGCATCCTCCGTTGTAAGAGTTCCGGACTTTTTTTGAGAAAGTACGCTGCAATAAAGAATGTCAGCAACGAAAATTCAAATAGATACACCCAAGATTCCCAGAATTCAAGTAAACCCGCAGGAAGAAACAATATAATCGCCATTACAACTGTGAGAATTATGGGAACAATAAATGCTTTTTGTGGTGTAAGAGCAGTATGACTTTCCATACGCTGCCTCCAGTGCGAATTTCCCTATATATCTAGCAAAAGTATAGCAGAAGTGGGTTTGAGAAATGAATATTTTGATTCAAGCTATCTCTTTTCTTTAGGAAATAGTGATGTATCACCATACAAATCAATGCTCCCGGAGCAGGTTAGTGCACAGTTAAGAGACTGGGTAACCAGCTTTTTATTCACACCTACCACAATTCTCAACTTAATCTGAAAAATCAAGCAGTTTAACTCAGCTGTCTGCTCTCTAATATTCTCGTTTACTTGGATTTCTTCTAAACTGTTGTAGTACGTCATGTACCATGTCGAGAGAACTCGATCCTTGTCTATAGGTACCCATTGTGTCACCAACTAATCCACTAAGCATTGCCATGACATCTCGAAATTGACCACTCTCAATCCCTATTCTAACTAAAAATGGGAAGTTTTTAGCAATCTCTCACATAGTGCAATATCTCATCACTAATTACAAAATTTAGTACTCAGGAAAATACGGCACAGACTTAAACTCAACTGCACCGTGATCTTTAGCTATCCTCGTCCAACCAAAAGCATCATTTGGGTTACACACCGCAACCAACTTAACGTCTGGGTTACGTGTATCTACTAAAACTTCTGTGTACATTTCCTGTTGCGGACCTTTTTCTTGTACTAGTTCATATAAGTCGTTTAAAGGCATTGCCCTTCTATCCTTTGGCCAAGAAACAATAAAGTCGCCCACTTGCTTTTTAGTAAAGTCATCATCTGTTAACCGATCATCATGATAGGTATCACCTGGTCGATGCACCCAAGTAGCTGCATCCTTATTAAAAGCAGCAATAGCTGCATCAGAAGAGTTTGGGCATTCATAAATCAAAACACCTACATCAGGATCAAGTACATCCCAAAAGAGAGTCTCACCGACGTTGGGACAATACAGAGAGGTTGCTGCAATATCTGGCGGCAACACAGGCACCCCAACAACTCGAGCCACAAGTTTATTACCTCTGCTCATAGCAGCTTCATGAAGATTTTGTAACTCCTGATCAGCATTCTGTTCAACTAACCTATACCCTTCTTTTGCTGGATATAAAGATTCTGGATGGAAATCGACAGCATCCCCCTGATAGTTTTTAACTTCACCAAGATAGACAACATTTTCACCATCAAAGTTATTAAGATTAGGAAGTATTGAAATTTTCAATGTTTGGTCAGGCTGAATACAATTTGCCTGTTTGAGCTTATCCCAAACAACATCTGCATATTCTTTAGATTTGGCGAAGATGAAAATCGAACGACTTGGATTTTTAGGAATTTCAAACCGGACCAGTTCTTCACCAGCGAAACCAGCTTTACCCACTGTTGAAATACTAGCACTCAAAGGAACAATGACAAACAAACCTTCAGAAGTAAAAATTCCCTGGATGTCACCTTGAGAAAGTATTTCAATAATCCTCTGTTGCTCTGCGCCGTGTATTCCCTGTATAGCAATAGTCATTACTTCAGATTGACCTTTAGAATTTACAATCTTCATATTGCGCGATTCGAAGGGTTGCTTATGAAAATTCACCGGCTGATCAATATTTTGCTGGCCAGTATCAACAGCTACTCGTGAATCATTTTCCGGCATAAATTCGTAATTTTATTTATTTATGACATAGTAACTAAGCAAACGCAATGAAATGTATGTTTGTCCGTGTCACCAAAGGAAAATTTTCCTAATCGGTGTACAGAATAGTTTGTGATTAACTTTTGTAAAAAACTTTTTTTGTTTAAAGAAATCAAGCAGATACTCCATTACTCTCAACTGCTCGTCATTCAAGTTAACTGTAATGCTTTGATCAATTCTTTTAGGTTTTTCTTCTTCTATCGTACTTGCATTACAAACCAAAGTTGAATTTTTTATAAAACTTATCGCATCAGATACAGAGGTAACTCTTTTAATTGATTCCTCCCTGCTCTCATAAACTAATATTTCTGGCTGAGTACTTATAACAGTTGAAGTATTTACTTCTTGATTCACTGAAAGTGTCAAAGCTTCAATCAAGAATCCCAAATTGAGAGTTGTGGTTCCAGTCACTAAGTCAAATGGATCAGAGATATTACCACTTGTGTAATTTGTCTGAGCATAGGCAATAATCTCATTATTTTGCCAGTTTAAGAACCAGTTTTCTGTCTTGCAATTTTGAAGACTGATATTCGTTTTGGTAGTGCTTAGTCTAATTTTTATTAGGTGTTTCTTTTTCCATCAGTTATCAACCTAACTCTAAATGCGTTTATTCTTTGCTTAATGCTAAACGAATACTCTTTGGTGGAATAAACAAGTTCTTCTATGTCATCAAGCATTTTTTCATTAAACTCAAAGCTACG
>CAZBTU010000090.1:0-3211 GCA_964494905.1 uncultured Pseudomonadales bacterium
TAAACTGCTACAATGACACCATGCGAACCTGGATCTTGCCAGCAATCATGCTTGTGTTGGCACTGCTCAGCATAGTTGTACTTTCTAGTATTGCGCCGGCACTAGCACCTAAACAAACAGTATTCTTTTTGATCGGTGCGGTGACTTTTGCAGTTGCTAGCTCTATACCATTGAGGCAATATGAACGAGCACATTGGCTAGGCTACATAGTTACTGTCTTACTACTGATTCTCACACAACTTATCGGCCAAGTGACTCGAAGTACTACCAGTTGGTTTACCGTCGCAGGTCTGTTTGCTGTTCAGCCCTCTCAGCTGGCTGTGCCGCTTATTGGTCTGAGTGTTGCCATCACAGTCAACCGGCTTGATATGAGTAAGCTCCACTCAATCTTCAAGGCTGTGGTACTCATTGCTGTCCCAGCTTTACTCATTTTGTCCGAACCAGATCTAGGCACTGCGGCAATTTTTCTTGGCGGCATGGCAAGTCTGCTTTGGCTTAGCCCAACCCGATTCATTCACCTTTTTCTGGTGACTGCGCTTGCATGTGGGACTATTGGCTTGAGCTGGCAGTTCCTAGCTCCATACCAGAAAGCTCGAATTACCTCATTTATATATGCTGATGACCCTCAAGGTGCTGGCTATAATGCCCGCCAATCGCTCATTGCTGTCGGATCTGGCAGTTTGACAGGACGAGGGCTAGGGCAGGGCATTCAGTCACATTTGAGATTTCTCCCCGAGCGACAAACTGACTTTATTTTTGCCTCGCTGGCAGAAGAGTTTGGGTTGATTGGTTCGCTTCTGGTTGTAGTGCTGTATGCAATTTTGGTGCTCACTCTAGTCCATATGGCAAAAAAACAAGGTGACTCGTGGACCTATTACTTCTGCCTTGCAATCGCACTCGCACTCTTTCTTCAGATTTTTGTTAACATTGGCATGAACTCAGGACTGCTTCCAATCACCGGAATCACCCTACCACTCCTTTCGTATGGTGGTAGTTCTATCATTGCCACCTGCGGGATGCTTGGCATAGCACAGGCCATCATTCGCCAACGATCATCTAAGCAATCTGTCTACATCCACTAAATACAAACGCGTTCGTTCTCCTACACCTGTCAGGTATAATACAGAATCAAACTAAGATGGCTTACATGCTATGCCATTTCACTTAGTTTAGTCATTGCCCTTTAACACCTGCTAGTGGTTAAAAACAAGAAGTGGGTAGAACTCATAACTGAAACTTTCAGCTATGAGCAATACTCATTTCTTCGGAGGAACTAGAAATGTTTCGAGTCTTGGCTGTGATAGCGTGGCTAGTGTTTTTTGGCGCGTCTGTATACGGCGCGTTCAAACCATGGGAACCTCATTGGTTCTTCATGGCTTCGGCAATCGGAAATGGAGTGCTTTTCGCACTGTTCCTGTTACTCAAAGGTGTTGATTTGGACCTCCTTTTCGACATCCTAGACCTCATTTTTGACCTCTTTGACTAGGTGCAACACAAACAACACCCTCCAGTTCTCTGCGAGGGTGTTTTCTTTTACGTTGTTACTGTGATTTTCCTCCTGTTGTGCTATAATCACAAATCTCACTATTCTTCGAGTCCAGGAAAGGAAGTATGTCAGCAACGGCTGTTATTCAATTAGCGGGAAAACAATATCTCGTGAGTGAAGGTGCAACAATAACCACAAATCGACTTGAGCAAAACGAGGGCGAAACTGTCAAAGTAAGTGATGTCTTATTAGTCACTTCAGACAAAAACACTCTTGTTGGTACTCCTCTTGTCGAGGGAGCAAGTGTAACTCTCACCGTTCAGTCTAATAACAAAGGTGATAAGATCAAGGTTTTTAAATTTAAATCAAAGTCTCGTTATCGCAAAACACAAGGACACCGTCAACTTTTATCAACACTTCTCGTAAATACAATTACGATCCCTAAAGCCCGCTAACTGTCTCACTAGGTCTGCCGCGCTTTCGAGGGGAATGTATGCAACAATACTTATTCCAACTTGGCAACACCCCCGAACTCTCTCTCTCTGAGATCAGAGCTGTTTTTCCCGGATCAAGTTTATCTCAAGTTCACACCCAAGTGGCACTGGGTGATTTTCCATTGGAACTTGATACTCAGCAAGCAATTGAGAGACTTGGAGGAACAGTTAAAATTCTTGCCCCCTTAGTCGCTACAGATAAAAAAATTGATCAAGCAAGCGCAACAGAACAGCTGGTACACATTTTGGCAAAAACGTACAAAGGCACTGGCAAAATCCAGTTCGGCATAAGTGAAATTGGTCGCGATCACTTACCTCCAGTCTCCGAAGCTGAAATTAAAAATCAGCTTCAGTCGCAAGGCATTAACTCAAGATTTGTCTCACCCAGTAGAAGTGGTATCTCAGCAGCTGTGTTGAGTCACCATAGATCAGTCACTGAGCTAGTTGTTATCTCAACAGACACGAATACCTACATCGGCCAAACTTTAGCTGTTCAAGACATCGACAACTGGAGTAAAAGAGATCGCAGCAAGCCGTATGCAGACAGAAAAAAGGGAATGCTCCCTCCTAAACTTGCCCGAATGATGATCAACCTTGCATTAGGTACAACTGACCCCACAGCTGCAACGGTTTACGATCCATTTTGTGGTTCCGGAACTGTCTTGATGGAAGCAGGGGTACTTGGCTGCCACCTCATCGGAACTGATAGTGACCCTGTTGCCATAGATGGAACTGCTCGTAATCTACAATGGCTCAAAACACAGTATGGCATTGAAGATGAATACGTACTCCGTAATGTCGACGTCTCAAAAGCACAGCTACCACCTGATTCAGTTACACATTTGGTAACAGAGCCATTCTTGGGAAAACCAACTCCTAAGCTTCACCAACTTCCAGGAATTTTTAAGGGTTTGGAAAAACTCTACCGTGGCGCATTCAAGCAATGGACACGATTCTTACAAGATAACGCCAAAATTGTTATCGTTATGCCAATGGTAACTACTCCACACCATACGTATAGCCTCAGCTCTTTCGTTGACGACCTTGAAGCTTTGGGGTATACTACCTCTTCTGAGCCGATTGTTTATGCACGTCCACAGGCTATCGTGCAACGCACAATCTATCAGTTCAATTACACAAAAAAATAAACAACAAGTATGTCAAAAGTTAAAGCTTCAGGTAGTGTCAGACAACATAAACAAGGCAGACGTCATGGTAAGCGCCTTGGTGT
>CAZBTU010000091.1:0-3204 GCA_964494905.1 uncultured Pseudomonadales bacterium
GCAACAATTGATCAATCTAGCCTGAAAAAAGAGTTGGAGCAACAACTCAACCTTTACACCCAGGAGCGACTTGATTGGGAGAACACCAGAGATGATGTGAAGGACCGTGCGCTTGATACTGAAGCACAACGTGGTGTGAGCCAAGAACAACTTGACCTTGAAAACACGGTGTTGAGTGTCGAGATAAGAGATATTGCTATTCGCAATACTCGGCTGTCTGCACCATTTGCTGGTGTGTTAACTGTCAGCCCTGTGACAACAACGGGAATATCGCTTTTGAGTACCGACTACTTTGAGCTGATTAATCCAGAGAGTCTTGTTTTTCGTGCGGCTGTCGACGAAGCTGATATCGCCCGGGTGCAGCTAGACCAAGTTGCTGAACTAACGCTTGATGCCTTTCCTGATAAACCCGTATCCACTCAAGTGAGCTACATTGCTTTCACTAGCAGCCAAGGCAACAGTGGGACTGTGTTCGCCGTTGAGTTCCCACTTTCTACGACTGCCCTCGGTGAGGGAATCAGGCTGGGTATGAATGGCGACATCAACATCGAACTCGACACTGTTTATGATGCACTCACTATCCCTGTCATTGCTACTAGAGAAAGAGATGACACGGTGTTTGTTGATATAGCTCAAAGCGATGGTAGTTTGCGAGAACAAGAGATTATTGTCGGACTAGAAACCGATGACTATGTGGAAGTCCTCAAAGGTATTACAGAACAAGATTCAATAGCAATTCCCAAATGATCTATGGTCGAACTTTCCCCCCTTCTTCGTGTTCAATCAGTAACTAAAACCTACTCGATTGGGGACACCACCATTACAGCGCTCGATGATATTTCAATCAGCATTGGTCAGGGTGAGTTTGTGGCTGTCATGGGACCTTCCGGTTCTGGTAAGTCAACATTCTTGCAAGTTACCAGCATGCTCTCAGAACCAACCAGCGGTCAAATTTTTCTCCATAACAAAGACGTCACCCAATACAACGAAGTTGCTCGAGCTCGCTTGCGAAACAGGGAAATTGGTTTTGTTTTTCAGTCTTTTAACCTACTTCCCCGAACAAGCGCTATTGATAATGTCAGCCTGCCCTTAGTGTATGCTGGTGTAAAAGCACAGGATCGACAAAGGCGAGCTATTGAGCTGCTGGAACTTGTGGGCTTAGGCGACCGTCTCCAAAACACCCCAGCCCAACTTTCCGGTGGGCAACAACAGCGAGTCGCAATTGCTCGAGCACTGGTCAATCAACCATCACTGATTTTCGCAGACGAGCCTACGGGGAACCTTGACTCAAAAAGTGGCGATGAAATAAAAGAGCTCCTTACCAAACTCCACAAGCAAGGAAAAACAATCATTATGGTCACCCATGAAGAAGATATCGCTGCGATCGCTAAACGCCTGATCGTGTTTAAAGACGGACGAATTATTTCAGACACAGAGCGTACTATCCGCCGATCACCAAAGAACACACGAAAAGCAAAGCAAACAGATCACTTGCGACTATCAGTCGCATAAAATGAAAACCACATGAACATCATATTTGTTTTCAACATAGCCGTCAGAGCGATACTCACCAACAAGTCTCGTTCCTTTTTGACGACGCTCGGTGTCATCATTGGTGTGTGCTCAGTTGTACTCCTCACCTCAATCGGCAACGGCCTCCAAGCCTACGTAACTGAACAGTTCAATGATTTGGGCTCGAATAACATCATCATTTTGCCCGGTGATATTTTTGGTGAAGGTGGGGGCTTTAACCAAGAACAGTCTGAGTCAGCAATAGCCAACTCAAAACTCAAGCTGAGCGATATCCGAGATATCGAACGTCTCAGAGAGTTCATTGAGGTTGCTGCTCCGATTTCCCAGCAAGCTTCCACTGTCTCCTATCGCGGCGAAGACAAGCGCACTACAATCCTTGCCTCTACGGCCAGTTACCAATATGCCTATAACACCCCTGTCGAAAAAGGTCGTTTTTTTTCTGAGAGCGACGCGGACAAAAACGAGAAGGTTGTTGTTCTCGGTTTTAAGCTAGCTAGTGAATTGTTTGGCAACATTGACCCAATTGGCAAGACGGTAAAAATCAATAATCAATCATTCGAGGTGCTTGGCGTTGCTGAAGAAAAAGGTGGCAGCTTTGGTGGCCCATCATTTGACACCTATGTGTATATGCCGATTGGTACTGCTTTTAAGCTCTTCGACACAGACACAGTAGTTCAAATTGTGGCAAAAGCGAAGGACAAAGACAAACTTCCCGAAGCCATCGTTGCTGTTGAAAATGAGTTGGGCAAAAGATTGAAAGATGACGAGTTCTCCGTTATCGACCAATCACAAATCCTAGACACCATCAATCAAATTCTGGGAGTTCTCACCCTTGGCTTAGGCGGTATTGCCAGTATTTCTCTGGTGGTTGGTGGAATTGGCATTATGAACATCATGCTCGTGTCGGTGACCGAAAGAACCCGAGAAATAGGCTTACGAAAAGCCCTGGGAGCAACACCAAACCTTATTCTGCTTCAGTTTCTCACGGAAGCGGCTCTTTTGTCGTTACTTGGAGGCTTGATCGGAATAGGCATTGCCTATCTTGGTTCACTTTTACTGCAAAGTTTCTTCCCAGCTAAAGTCACCATGGATGCTGTTGCCTTAGCATTTGGGGTTTCAACCGCTGTCGGTCTGGTCTTCGGCGCCGCACCTGCTCGCAGGGCTGCCCAGCTATCACCCATTGAAGCACTGCGATACGAGTGAGCCCCACGCGTCTTAAAGTGGTACTATTACATGCAGTATGCGATTACTTAAACTAGCATTCTTGTTCACCGCTGTTGCTGCTGCAGCTGGTGCTGTAGTCTATTACAAGTTTCCCAGTCAATTCAACAACCTTGTGTCACAGCTGCCACCTCAGGTACAGCAGCTGAGCATGAATGTGCCGATGCTAAAACAAAAAACGGCTGATCAGAGCTCATCGCTTGGGTCCCCCGACTCACAAGCTTCTGACTCGTCTACGCTTAACTCAAATGATGTGAAAACAAAAGTGATTGAGGAGGTAGGAACACTCACTCAGCGAGGAAAAGAAACCGCCGAACAAGCGCAGCAAGTTCTGGGAAAAGCAATCACCGTCGATGAATCATCAGGAGAGCAACTTCATGAGCGCGCACTAGAATACGGTAAGTATCTCTACTGTCAGCAAGTCGTCAAAGAGTGGGAAAAAAACCACCC
>CAZBTU010000092.1:0-3197 GCA_964494905.1 uncultured Pseudomonadales bacterium
CGACGTATTATGCAAGCTGCACAGGCGGCTGGTTATGAAACGCCGGCTTGGGAGCCACCTGCGGACGTGGAAAGTATAGCGCTGGATTCGATCTCCGGCTGGGGTGCTCATGACGACTTCCCTTCTGTCGAGACCTATGTGCTCAAAGGCACGGTCCCTGCTCCACCTGATCCGATTCATGTCAAACTCAAACTCTGCAGAGGTGAAAACAAACTAGCCAATGATGCCCGAGTAGCTGCTGGTGATTATGACGAGCGCGAGTTTATCGTAGCCCGAGAAGAAGACCCAGTCAGTCAGGATGAGAAAAATCGTTGGCAGGAAGCAATTGACGCCTGGATTGCTGGTCAGGAAGATGGACGCTTCAAGGTTCCAACCGAGTTTTGTGGTGAGCAGACTGAGGTGTTTGTCAAAATCGACAAGCCAGGCAACGAAAGTAATCACGATGGGACGAACATTGAGGTCAAAGTCGTTGCCGATGCTGGTGACGGCATCGAGAAAATCGAGCTGTACGTCAATGGCGCTTTGCGCGAGACGATCAACAATCGTGAGTACTCGGGCACCTTGAACTTACCTGCTGGCAGATATGAGCTGAAAGCCAAGGCATACTCCAGGTCTGGAAAATCAAAAGAAAGTGGGTCGGTGCGGATTGGGACAGGTGGGGTGGCTTGGAATCAGCCGGAGCCGAGTCCGGAGCCAAGCCCGAGTCCATCGCCAACCCCAAGCCCAGAAGCGAGCCCGATAGTTAATTTACCCTAAAAAGGAGAGTTGGTGAATATGAACAACGAAATGAACTACGATAATGCTGCGAATGTATTACCTCCTGATCAGCAGGCTGTTTTAAAACTACTGGAAGCACAGATAGAAGAAACGCAGGGTAAAGATGGAGTTGTGAATCACTTGTTACTTAAAGTTCCCACAACAACTGGAGTGCCATCATTCGAAATTTCAGCCGCGAGAGACAAATTGCTAAATAAAGCCAGCTTTTTAATAGAAGTGTCATTAGGCCATATGCGTTTTAGTGATATTGCAGTCAGCTCCTATGAAATTGCCAAAGAGTTTGTGAAGTATATGGGGTCAATCATCAATACCCAACTTGTTAGTAGGCGATCGCCTGAAGACATTTTTACTAACATTGTAGGTATTGCAACAGCAATAAAAAACCAAGTAGATACCGAATCATATCGTTCAAAATAGAAGCTTAATCAAAAACTAAGCATCACTTACCAGGTCACCCCAAACGCTTGTACCAGGTAGTATCCCCCGAGCGCAGTAAAGCCAAAAATTAGTCCGAGTTGAATGAGTCGTAGCATACGAACAGTATACACAATCCCACCAGCAACATGCCGGGCACGAGGGTGAGTGCGTAGTGGTCCAGGCTCAGCACTGGTATCAGCATTAGCAAACCTGGTTGAAGTTGTTTTTTCGTTATCAGCAGCACCAGCAGGACTAACCCAAGCACTCCGGTTTCCGCCAAAACTGCAATGCCAACGTGATGTGGAGGTTGAGAAAATCGGACGACTTCCCGTGCTGGAGAGTACCATTCAATAAATCGAGTTGTAGTTTGCAAACCTGTGCCCCAGAGGGGTTGGTGGGCAAACATCCGCATGCCAGCGATTTGTAGATATGTGCGACGAGTGAGTGATGGTGCGTTGGGATATTTTTGCGCCATAAACTGCATTCCCAGAGGTATCAGAATAACTGTAAGGCAGACGCCCAGACTGATATACCAGGGGCGCAGGCTGCTGAATCTTGGGAGGACTTTCTGCACCAGTAGGCCGAGCACAAACGTTGCCATACCGCTGACCGATGTGGTCAAGACCAGCGTCGCCGCACCCAGCACAAGTGCTAGACCAAACAGCACTCGCTTCATACGAAAAAAAGATTTCCACCGCGTAAGCAACAGCAGGCAATACACTGCCAGGAAACCAGCCAACACATTTGGATGTGCGGTAGTGCCGTATGGCAGGACGCGATCAGCTCCGGAAATAGTGACTCGGGCTAGCCCGATGTAGTTGGAAAGTTCCGGTTCACCCAGCAAACTGTACCCGACAAGCTCGTGCTGCAGCTGGAACTGTGCAATGCCGACTGTGGACTGGAACGCAACGGTGAGCGCAATTGCGGCTGAAATGATGGGTGCGCGCAGTAGTGTTCGATAGTTTGCCAAAAACAACACTAACAAACCCACACTAGCAATACTAAACCACTGCCACATGCCAATTAACGGCAGAGGTGTAAACCACTGTCGAAGTCCTATCAGGCAGAACAGGATAACCACGACTTTTGTGCGTGGCTGCTGCCAGATTTGGCGCAAGTTCTTCCAGTTGGTCTTGTCGCTCAACCACAAACCCAGCAGGCCAAACAATGGTAGTTGGCTCAGATACAACTTGCCAATGAGGTAGTCGATTTGCAGGCCATGGACAAACGAGCCGGACTCAGAAAACTTGTAGAACAAGTTGGTCGGTGCCAGAAAGATCAGTATCGCCAGTAACGCCGAGTACCAAAACGCTCGAGTTTCAACGGCAACGTTAAATCGAGCCCACCAGTTTTCCCTGATGTGTGTTGGCCACTGCAGCCACGATCCGCTTGCGGGCGGCTTCGACTGTTTCTGGCGGTGGGGTTTGTTCTGGCTGGGCATAGACGATGCTGAAGCTGTAGTTTCGATTGTACACACTCGATAGCTCAACTGCGTGCACGATTTGGTCGCTTGCCGCGATGGTTGCCAACACGGAGCCAACGAGCGTTTGTTCAGGAAGTGTGAAGGTGAGCGCTTCAATCACGGGAGCAGCTTTCGGCAGAGGTTGAAAGATAGGGTGCGTCTTGGCGTGCTCAGTCAATGTTGCCAGAGAGAGTGACGCGCCTGCCCTGCCCTGCTTGGTAACACCAATGTGGCCAAGCTCAATGCCATCAGCCATGATTGAACCCGATTGGGCAAAATCTGGCAGTGCGGTTTGGTGTGGTTCAACGGTGCTGTCGATTAGAAATACTTGTTGTAGCAGCGCTTCTACCATGCCGCGCAGGCTACGATACCCCGCAGTGCTCAACATGCCAACCTGCAGAGTTTCTTCTGGTAAGTCATTTGCGTGTGGGTGGTACACGTTGGCAAACTCGAAGATTGAGTTTTGCTGGTCATTTGGATTGTTGGCGTACACCTCCTCCAAGGAAGGAATAAGCGACCGGCGCAGATAGATTCGATCATC
>CAZBTU010000093.1:0-3108 GCA_964494905.1 uncultured Pseudomonadales bacterium
TGCCAAGTAACATGATGAAGATAGCACCATGATGTTGGGTCAGGGTTAATGCATATGCATGAGCATTGGTGGCAAACAAGAAGGTGAGTGCTGCAAATATGCTCGCAGTCCATGAGCGCGTCAATTTATGCGTTAAGCGAATTATCAATAATACATTCAGAAGTGCAAACACGAGGTTGAGTCCAAATGTGGTGAACTCGGGTGTCATCCAGTGTTTGCCAAGCAAGTAAAATGGCACGGCCAGAAATGACACACCGGGAGTAAAGATGCTAAAGAATTTCTCATTCACATAAATCAAGTCAGGTGCAGAGAATCGAGCTTGTTTTTCGGTTAGCTCGAAGCTGCCGTTTTCCACAATCGCTTCGGTGAGTGCAAATCGTGAACTTGTATTGGTGGCTTCGAATGGTGAGCCAATAGCACTACTTCTACTCGCTTGTTCGAAACTACTGTCATCGCCTTTGTAGGTGAGTGCCAAAACCGCCAGCGAAAACAAGAAGAAAGCGAGCACGCTTATGCTGATTCCAATTCTAGGCAACCATTTTGATCTGGACATACTTGGAAGGCGAACTGCAGGTGGCCGGAACCACTTCGGAAGTTTTATCTTAGGTAGCGCTAGTTTTGGTTGTGTTTTAAATGCCATAGTCTGGTTTCTGCTTATGCAGCTAAGAGCTCCTCGATGTATCGCTTCAGTTCTGCTCCAACTGCCTTTGGGGCATAGTGTTCGATGAACAGTTTGTAGCCTGCGTCTGCAATTTTTTTGCGTTTGGCTGGATTTTTTTTGAGTGCAAGAATTTCTTTGGCGAGCGCTTGTGGGTCATTTGGTTTGACCAAGATAATGTTCTCATTGTGCAAGAAAACGCTGCGGGTAACTGCTGCATCAGAAGTGATGACGATTTTACCGAGGGCCAATCCTTGGTAGATTTTGTTCGGGATGACTCGATCCACGGTTGGGGTGTGGGTCAGGAAGCCAAAAAACAAATCTGCCTTCTTAATAATAGCAGGATGCTCAGACAGTGGTAGATCATCGTAGAAGGTGATGTTTTTGAGTCCAAGTTTTTGTGCCCGGTCATAGTTTTCTTGATAGGTATTACCTTTGTTACCTACCATGGTGAACTTGATATCTTTGTCATTTTTTAGAATGTTAGCAGCTTCAATGATGTGCTCTACCCCATGAATCGGACTGTATAAGCCATAGTAGGTGACTTCAATTTTCTCTGTTTTGTTTGTGTATGGGGTATAAGCGTAATATTGGTCGTCTGCGCCAATTGCCAAGACCCTCAGCTTTTCTGCTGAGAGACCGAAGACTTTTTTGAAGTAGCTTTCCTGTAGTGGAGTATCTGCAAAAACTCGATCGCAGAGTCTGTAGACCAAACTTTCTGCTAACTTCATGCCCCAGCCCATCAGTGAGGTTTTTTTGAGAATCCCCTGCTCTTCGGAAAAACCAGTATAGATGATGAGGAGAGGGTTGAAGATCAGTTTTTTGTTTGCTAACTTGGCTACAATCCATGCAAAGAAAACGTCAAAGTGTCCTGGGTAGCCGACGTAGATCACGTCAGATTTTTTGATTTCTGCCCAATGCTTGAGTGTGGTTGGCACTATGCGATACTTTGCAATAAGCCTGCGAAGGAGGTGCTTCCAGCTCATGTCTGCCTGTTTATCTAGGCGAGTCACTTGGATGTGTGCGTTAACTTCAAGAACATCAATGTCATTTAGCTCCAGTGCTTTTTTGAACATGACATTGGAAGTGTATGTTCTGTCGTAGGTGCCAAAAAAGCAGACGGTCAAATGTTTAGTTTTTAATTGATTTTTTGGCATATGTTATTTCGTGCTGGTTGCAACATCCCATGTTTCGGCATACTGGGTTAGATGAGCTTTGAAGTATGTGTAAATGAGTCCGCAAGTGTAAAAACTCATAAGTATTGGGTGATGAAGAGCTCCAACTAAAAATGACAACAGTAACTGTTTTTTTGGTATTGCCAACTCTTTTTTAACGAGTGATTCAGGAAAAGAGCGGTAGAGCAAGTCAGTTGAAACAAAAAAACGTTGGCTCTGTTTTAGGTGATCATGAAAAATTGTTGGTAGTTTATAGTAGGCCTGAGCGTTTGCTACGTATTGGTACTTCATACCATGACTTATGCAGTAAAGGTAAGAAAATGAGTCTTCATTGTAGCTGTGTTGAAAATGTATGTGACTGTACAAGCGTTTTGAGAATGCACGAATGCGACCATGGCAGGTAAAAATGTTATTTCCAGAGCGCCAAAATGCATACGCAGTTTGTTTGCACTGCGCACTGAGTGAGAGCATTTTTTGTATCCAAGTTATTGGTTTGAGTGGTCGAACTTCCACTGAGGTTAAATCAGCAGCCTGAATTAGGATTGGGGAAATTAGTCTCTGTAACACATGTTTGTTTTTTAGACGTATGTCAGCGTCCAGTACAATGGCGATATCGGTTGTGGTCTTGCGGAAAGCTTGATTGAGGCGAGCTGCTTTACCCAATCTCTTGCGGTAAGTGGAAAGTACTAATTTTTTGTCTTTTTTAGCAAACTTTTGTACTACTGTATCAGTATCGTCCGTGCTGCCGTCAGATAGTATGGCGATACTCGAAACAGAAACTAAACCGTCTAACTCTTGGTGCTGCAAATCCGCCAATAAATGAGGAAGTGTTTTGGCTTCATTGAGTGCTGGAATAATTACGGTTACTGTTGTCATATAATCTTATTTACTTATAGCCTCTTTTGAGGATAGTGTGCTCTCCCACGTTCCTTGACTCATATTTACGGTCAGAGGGAACATTCTGATAATCAAGTTCATATACAGTGATACAAGTGTAGGTAATGGTTCCACTGTAAACCAGTGAAGCAGTGTTATGAAGAAATATTTTTTTGGTATGGTGAAGTCAGCTAACACATCTTTGCCAAAGTAGGTAATGGCATCATTCTTATTTTTATTTATTGAACGTGTCCCCAGTAATCTCCAGTCATAGTAAGTGTTCACTGTTCTACAAAGAATCCGGGTTCCGTGTGCCACAGCATATGATTGCATGCCGTGTTGTGTGGCAGCGGCAAATGTATATGACTGATCTGAGACCAGGCCCTTTGGGTAAGACAA
>CAZBTU010000094.1:0-3086 GCA_964494905.1 uncultured Pseudomonadales bacterium
GTATGAGTTACAAAAAATTCATTCACGTCAAGAACAAAACATAAAACGCCAAGCCCAAAAAGAGGCGGCAGCTTTAGCAAAAGAAGAAGAACAAAAGGCAAAAGAGACGCGACGAAAACAAGAGTACGTTGCTTATTTGTTAAGTAAGATTCGGCCAATATTTGATGCGATCAATGTGTACCACCTGGGTGGAATTGGGGAGATTTTAGTGGATGAGAACGACTATTGGGGCATTCGTATTGAATTGAAGTGGCCAGCCAGTGATGAAGAGAGAAAAGATTTGGGTTACTCAGATAGTAGACATCATGCGATCACACTTCGCTTCGAAAAGGACAACCAGTACAAAAATATGCGTTGTGCGCTTGTTTTTGGCGATGGTCCTGATGGCGAAATCACCATTGGCTCTTTTGGGTGGCGGTGGAGGATGGAGCGGACAATACTTCGTGCCCTTGAGAAAAACAGAACACTCCATCATTTATCTAGTGATTGGTAAGAGCACCTGTGATCTAGGCTGTTTTGATTTACCAAGTTAATCACTTAACTTCCGAATACCCACCCTGCTATAAGTGACAAGATGTGAACACGTTCCAGATAGAGCTCTAGTGCTGGGGATGCCAGCAGCAAGCATGTCTCTCCAGCTAGATCAAGTGTGCTTGCTATCGTTCCTCTCAATTTCCGTAAACGAATAGTAAGTATGATGTTGATGACAGCAAACAGCGAGTTAACAATCACTTTAGCCAATACGATATCGAGCTCTTCCTTTTCCAGTTGGTGAAGGTTTAATTTTGCTACGAGATCTCCATACTCATACAAGAAAAATTCTGCAACCTCCCAAATTTCTGTGATAATTCTGACCAACAATAAAATCTCAGCAATTGTGTGCCACCATTCAATAACTCTGTGCACCCAGTGTACTGCCTCTGCCTCAACTTCCTCTTTGAGGCTTGGGTGTAATGTATGGTCAGCAGATTTTGGGTGCTGATGCGTAACGGGATTTTCTGCAAAAATCATGTGTAATCTATCTTAGCTGTTGCTTGTGCCGTATTGCAAGTCGCTCAGTTTTTGTAGAGGTCGAAAAAAATCGTTGTAGTTTCTGATATGCTGTCAATTAAGGCACCAAAACAGATGTAACTATAAGTTTTTATTGAGTCCAATCACTTGCAATAACCAGATATATTGATACAATTTGATATAGTATTTATTTGCCAAAGCTGTGCCAGAATTTGAAAGACACCAAGCGGAAACACATCTCGAGCGTGCTGCGAAAGCTGTCGCAGGCATTCGAGAAACTGTTCTGAGACAGCACTTAGATCTTAGTTTGGACAAAACAGGCGAGCTCATTGATGCACAGTTGTGGGCAGCATTTGATTTAGGCTTGGTCGACGCTTTCCAAGTTGCTAAAGAAAAAACCGTTAGTTTCCGAGCGTTGACTAGGGCTGCACTTTACCTCTCTACACGGCAGCAAGCACCAGAACTTTTTACGTCATTCATTGAACCGAGAGTACATAAGCGGATTGCACTCGATGATTTTTTGACACTTGCTGATGCGTGCGATGAATTTTATGGATACGATTTTGGTTTTATCGAGTTGATTGGTCGAAGCCGCATTGAGTTCCTGATGCGAGAGGCTGAATCTTCCAGGGTTGGGCGGGGAAGAGAGTATTTTGATGCCCTGGCTGCATATGTCCCTGGCAAAAGAGAGCACATCCATTGGGCTATTGACTTGTTGTTAAGCCGAGAAGCGTATCTTCTTGAACCAGAGGCGCCAATGTTGGTTCAACGGTTTAGGGAAATTGCAGGTGTGGCTGACAAAGTTACCCAGGCTTTACTAAA
Organism: uncultured Pseudomonadales bacterium; assembly: GCA_964494905.1. Lineage (GTDB taxonomy): Bacteria > Patescibacteriota > Microgenomatia > UBA1400 > PJMF01 > CAZBMX01. Next base: position 1,834 of record CAZBTU010000094.1, read on the forward strand.
ACGAAATCCGAGTGCTTCTCAAGCTGAACATTTAAAACGTCTGCTTATCAGCGTCAGTCCTGCTATTGCTAGGCAACTCATGCCGATGATCAATGCCAATCTTCATGAAGCGATTCGAGCTGGTGTTCGTATTAGACATCTGGCTCAAACATACCTGCCCTCTCAGCGTGTTCTCAACTATCTGTATAGTCAACCAGATCAAGAAACTTGTCGAGCCTATACATCGTGTCTGCGAGCAGCAATAGATACATTTGCTGATGAACCAGGATATGAGTACGAGCTTCAGGGGTGTTTGACATTAGCCAAAATGTTTATAAGCAATACACTCAACCCTTCAATTCCTTTCCAGTTGTTGAAGTCAATAGCACGGTATGACAATGCAAGTACTGCTCGGCGACTATTTGAAGCACACGACAACCGATGGTTTTGCACAGACTCGATGGATCACCATGACTTTATGTATATTCAGCAACTCGAGTATGAACAAAGCAAAGTAGCATCTGCGCGTGATCACTTAGCTCTGATCGAAAAGAACATAGTTGAAGCAAAAAAACACAGACCTTGGGCAATTGAGATTTACATTGCTGATCTCTTGGAACATGCATCGGAAGAACCTGAACTAACAATGAAAATTTTGGAAACTCATACAGCTGGAAAAGTCGAACCTGAGGGCGAGTTGGCAGAACTACTCAAAGTGCTTTTAGCTTCAAGTGCTCGCGAACGGGCTCTTGTTTGGAAGAATCGATTCATTGCGATAGGTAAGACAAAACGAACGAGCCCGGCTCGTGAGTATGTAGAGAACATCTCGCTGTCGTTCTCACGATTAGGTATTACGGCACACTTGCAAAAGCTAGAAAAAGCACTTGCATCGTTGACACCTGTTGAGCAGAAGTTTGTTGTCCTGGGTTTACAGAAGCAAGGTTTGTTAAGTACCCAGGTATGTCAGTACCTTTTAGATCCTCCTAAAAAAATTGCCATGCAAAAAACAGGGAGTCAATTCGAAATTTTTACACGTGGACACTCTGGCGTGATAAAACACACATTACCCACCGAAGGTGCACGAATTTGGATCAATCTGTCGGACGAGCAGAAAAATCCAATCCCGGTTGCACCCGTGCTCAAAACAAAAAGACCAGTTGGCAATACACGAGAGGTATACTCGCGTGTTTGTGGTATGACATTACATGAGCTGATGAGTAACGAACTGGGTTTGAGTGAACCACTTCTCGATGGTTGGATCGATAAGATGATGG
>CAZBTU010000095.1:0-307 GCA_964494905.1 uncultured Pseudomonadales bacterium
GCTATTCTCCACTGAAATTAAAGAAACTGCGCGCCTGATGCTGCCCAAAATGCTGCAAATCGGCATGTGGCAAGTAATCTTGTGGTGGTTTATTCAGCTGGCTTCACGACAAAGTGAGGGAAGTGTAACTCAATACAACTTTGCCTATAATTTCCAAAGCGTGCCAGTCAGTTTAATTGGTATGGCAATTGCGTTGGCATCATTTTCAACGCTCAGCCACTTGGCGGCTCATCAGAGTTACCACAAGTTTACGTCGATCGTAAAAAAGGAAAGTATAAAAATACTAGCGGTAACTACATTGGCCGCA
>CAZBTU010000095.1:317-3002 GCA_964494905.1 uncultured Pseudomonadales bacterium
TTAGCAATTGTGAGTGAATCGTTGATTGGCTTGTTGCTCGGTGGGGGCAAGTTTAGCCCTGAAGCTGTCGTTGCCACAGCTGCCTTACTCAAGGTTTACGCTTTTTCAGTACCACTTGAGAGTTTAATGCATTTATTAGCTCGAGCTCATTATGCGTTGAAAAATACGCTGCGCCCATCGATAATTCATATCTTTGCTATTATCTGTAGCATGGTTGCAAGCAGTGTTTTGTTGCCGCATCTTGGCTTATTTGCTCTGCCAGTTGCGTTCTCTCTCGGTTTTGCTATCCAAAGCGTCTTGCTTGGATTTTCATTGTGGGGTTTGTTGAAACCTCATCTCAGCAAATAAATGCTGCTGCGAACTAAGTGTTGTATGATTACCCTATTCTAATGATAAACGTCGATCATAAAAAGCTGCTAACAATACTTAAACAAAAGTATGAGTTGAATGTTGTCGACACACAACAAGCAGCCGGAAGCTACAGTCAAACAGTTCTTTTTGTTGAAAATGATAACAATCAAATTTTTGTGCTTAAAATTCTTAAGGACATCCATAGAGAATTTGACCTACCACACCACAGTGCACAAGTAGCATTTTCTAAATTCCTCAACACCCAGTTGTCAGATGGCTTTAGAGCCGTTAGTTTCGTTCCTAACATCCGAGGTGAAACCATAACCCATATAGACGAAGATGATTTCATAGTACTTTTCCAAAAAGAAGAAATTACTAAAAAAATACAGCTCACTCATCAAGAAACTAAGGAGCTGGGGTCGAACATGCGAGTGATGCATGAAAGATTAGTCGACTTCAGTCATGTGGGACTACGCACCACTGATTATATGAGGGTTTTATCCGATGATCAGGTACGCCAACTTCCAACTATTTTCCCGAAAATTGTGATGAGTGAGTATTCACCCTTCCTCAAACCACTTAATTATAGTGCTTTGGGATTGTCCACTACTGTTCTACACGGTGACCTCCATCAAGAAAACGTCTCCTTTACGAATCGCCCAGTACTTATGGACCTAGATACGCTCTGCAGGGGATCCAGAATTGAAGAAATTGCTCGTACCATCACCCACTGGCATATTGATGTTGAAAAAATAAGGATATTTTACAAAAACCTACTAAGCGGATACGGACCGTTAACGGAAATAGAAAACGCTCTGCTGCCAAAATTAATCATATCTCAACTACTCCGAAAACATTTTGAATTTGTTGACTGCAGTGATCAAGAAAACGCTTTGCGCATAAAAAAACTGCTTCCCATTTTTATAAAAGCAATCGATACAAAGTAGCTGTATGTCGATTGCATCCTGTAGATAAACTACAATGTTACAAAAAAAAGCTGAAAACCTTAATAGGTAAGTCTTAGACAGATTGCAAATATGAATATGACTCCTGAAGCTGATGTTACAGATGTAGTTACTTCAGCCGAAGTAAGACCTTCTAGAAAACAGCACAATAAAAAGATGGTCGAACTCACACCAATACAGATGTATAAAATAATGGCTTTACGTTTCAACTCCTTTGTACTTGAACAAAAAAGTATCTTCCCTGAGTTTGATGAACATGATTTAGAAGCCCAACATATTTTTATTGAAGAAGGTCAGAAAATCATAGCGTATGCCAGAGCCTTCAAATCCGGTGATACCAGCGCTACTTTTGGACGCGTTGTGGTAGATATGACATATCGTGGACAAAAGTTGGGGCAGCAAATCGTGGAAATGGCCATAGCCGCTCTAAAAGAAATAGGTGGCGTACAAAAAATTGAAATTGAAGCTCAGGAATACTTAACCAAGTTCTATGAAAGCTTTGGGTTTAGAAAAACATCGGAACCATTTGATGATGCAGGCATTATGCATGTAAGCATGGAACTAGATATTTAGTTCGTTGTAGTGCTATTTTAAAACGTTGTACCTAATATGCGTAACCACATTGGTTCCGCCCACTTCAATTGGTTCGAGATTGAGATTCGGCACTCCCTCAAAAAGCCGAGCGCCTGCGCCAACAGTCACCGGAACTATATGCAGCCAGAGTTCATCGATAAGCCCAGCCGCCAAATATTGATTGACAGTATTTGCTCCGCCCATAATCTTTACGTTTCGATTTACTGCCGCTTCTTTTGCCTTTGAAAGCGCTGACACAATACCATCAGTCACAAAAATGAATGTGGTTCCACCATCCATTTCTATCGGTTCTCGCTTCTGATGGGAAAGCACGAAAACTGGAGCGTGATATGGAGGATTGTCGCCCCACCAACCCTTCCAGTCCGGATTATTTCTTCTGTCTTTTGGCCCAAACATATTGCTACCCAAAATAAACGCACCGGCATCAAGAATAGAGTCAATTTCTTTTTTATGTTTATGCTTCTCCGGCTCAGCAAACATCCAACGATCTAGTAAATCTGAATCGAAGTTTTCTCCAAATGGTTTTTCGAAAGTCTGATTTATACCTGCACCAAATCCATCCAACGATATTGTGAGCCCACTGGTAACTTTTGGTTTGTTCATATGGTTATGTTAACAAATTTTCTATACGATATGTTAAGACACTATGTTCCGTAGATCACTTTCAAAAAGTCATTGTGATTGATAGGCAAGTCTAAGGCATTGGGTGTTTCTAACTCGTTGATAAAAAATCGTAATTTTTCGTTATCGTTTGAACAAAATGTTTGCTTGGTTC
>CAZBTU010000096.1:0-2914 GCA_964494905.1 uncultured Pseudomonadales bacterium
CAAAAATGGTGTCAATTTCGGGGTATTTTTCAAGTCTGAGGAGTAAATTGTAGATGAGTAGCTTGTTAGCTGTAGTGAGTTCTTGATCAGGACCTTGATCAATTAAAATGAAAAGCTCACTTTTCGTTCGGAAGTATTGTGTGCCTGATCCGAATGGTTTCGTAGTCTGCTCATCGTAAGCACCGGGCTGATAAAGTACAGGAAAGGGCGCGATGTCAAGAAAGTTTTGCTGGATGATTTTTACCTGGCTATCATCAACTTTGTGTGTCAGATCACCACTCAATATCATAAAGTCAGCTTGTTGATCAAGCACCGGATCAAGCATTTGAGTCAAACGGGTGGTGTTGTGGGCATACAACTGCTCTGTCAGATTAAAACGGTGGTTATAAACGAGAAAAGAATACTCAGAGTTGATTACCGTTTCAGGTTTGTTTGTAAGTGTTGTGGGAAGACTTGGGAGTTCAATCGGAAATGGAATTGGATTTTCAGCTAATCTGTAGAGATTACAGTATTCATTGCAATCAAGTGTAACAACCTGAAGTTGGAATTGATTTTTCAATTGGTTGAATGCGGCTTGTAGTGTTGGGCCCTCTACTTCTGAGTTGGTCACGAAAACGGCAATTCCTTCACTGATGAGTGATTGATACAGGGATAATAAATTGTCATAGGGTAAGTTACCCCAAACTAATTCAGGCATTTCACCGTATTTTTGTGAAAGTGAGAGTGGCAAAAGTTGATACCACTGGTTTTTATACCAATCGAAAAAGTATGGGTTGGTTGCCGTGATAAGCCTGGGAAGAGATCTGTTTGTGTCGTAGTTGGTGTCGAAAGCTAGGCCATCAAAAAATTGGTTGGCACGTCTAACTGTTTGTAATCGCCAAGTTTGCACCTCACCTCGGTACTCGAGAATTAATTGTTGCCAAGCCGTTCGAGTTGTTTCACTAAAGATAAACAACATAAGTAAGAAAGAAATACTAAAAACTGAAATGAATGGATAGTTTTTTAGCCGACGTAAACGAACGAGAATCTGTGAAATGTAGATTGTACCAATAGCAACAAACGGAATGGCTAGGTGTGCTGCTTCTGAGAAATTATTAGGTAGGTTGCTTCCCGCAATCAGTAAAGTAGCTATTACAGTAATTCTCCATGCAACACTTTTTCTTTTTTCTAGCATTAACAGCCAAAATCCCAACAATGCTGGAAGCGCTAGGTTTGTGGCAACGGGGATGGCGTATGTCTGATTCAGCCACAAGAGTAATCCTGTGGTACAAAGCGCGAGCGCAACTAACCACTTTTTGAAAAGGAGCTTGTTCGCTATCTTGTACAGGAGCAACAGTGAGCTGAGCGCTATACTGACATTAAGATAATAGAACAAACCAGAATTTTCTGAGAATTTAAGGAACGGCACTAGCAGCATTCCGTATGGAATAGAAGCCTGACTGGGTGCAAATAACCCATCTCGACACAGTTGCCACGTATCATGATTGAGCCAACAACGCACTGTAGTGACTGCATCAGTTGCGTCCCCTGAGGCCGTTAGGTTTAGTATTGTGCTGTATTCCTGTACAGGGTTTTTGTGCAGTAAGAATAAACAGAGTGTGAATGCTGAGATAAGCGGCCAATGACGATACAAATTTTTGGTGAGTGTGTCAATCACTCCTCGATCCCACTGTGATGACGGATGTGATTGTTCTAAATTTGCAGCCGCTGTTACAGTCCCAGCCATCATCCAGTATGTGAAGGCAACTTTAGATGCGACGAATACATCGATAACGAGCGCATCAAACAATAGCGCGACTGTTCCGCCAATAAAACCGATAGATAAACCTGCAACAAATCCCGTGTTTTTTCTAAAACTATGAAATGCTACAAAAACGCTTCTCGCTATAATTCCAAAAAAAATAAAGAATCCGAGTAAGCCTGTTTCTCCTAGAGTTCGCAGGTAGTTATTATCAGTGCCATCAGCTTCAGTAAATTCTTGTTTGCCATTCTTATTAAGTGTGCCGTAGCCACTGCCAAGTACAACGTTTTTGGTCAACCCTTTTATTGCTTGAGGCCAAAGTGCGTCTAGTCTGATTGCCATTGATAAACCGTACTTAATAGCATTCGGTGACCAAGTTCGTTCTCTTTCAATTAATACATAACTCACTTCTCCCTTTGCTGAGATTGTGGCAACTTTTACGATGTCCGGAATGTCATGATAAACATCAATGGGTCGTTTTTGGTCTACAACAGGATTTTGGACAGGATACAGGAGTGAATGTGTCGCACGGAGCAGAATTGGCATGCCAGGTACTTTTGAGACGAAAGATGAGGTTTGTGTTGTTTCTAGTGACTGTTTGAGAAGTTGTGGAGAAAAAAAATAAAGACTGGTAGCAGTTAGAACAAACACTCCAGTCAAGGTAGCGGCTGTAATAGTAACTAGACGCAAAAGTTTTGGTTTGAGAATTAACCACAGTAATAGGACAGTTGCTTCTCCTATAATAAATGCGAAAAAAGCAGTTTTTGAGTCGCTCTCAATCAGTAGCCATAACCCCGCAATCTGAACAGCGCTCAGTAATGCTTGTTGCCATTTTTTATTAATGAATAGTGTGACTCCTAATAGAATGGGCAGAGACAGTGCGAGGAATGCAGCCATATCATAGTGACCTGCAAACGTTGATTGCACGCGGGCGAACTCAGTTAAATATAGCCTTTCACCTTTGCTGGACTCACGATTCATCGTTGAAAAAAGTGGCCAGTGCCAATTTAGTTGACCATAGCCGTATAGTGTTACAACCAGAATGGTTGTAGCCAAGAGCCCAATGACATAAGTAATGTGTTTCTGAGTTCTGATACTTGAGGCAGCAAAGAAAAAAAGTGAAAAGTATTCTAAATACCGAAAAAAATGAAGAAAGCTTTTACCAAGGTGAAG
>CAZBTU010000097.1:0-2879 GCA_964494905.1 uncultured Pseudomonadales bacterium
GGATATCTGCTAGCCGCCATAACTGGGGTACCATCAGCATTTGTAATTGTATTTCCATTGGCGTCCGTGTTACTACTCACACACTTAGAGTGCATGACAGTTTCATGTAAGTTATTCAGAATGGCATCTGGTGCGTGTGTTCCCTGATGGAACTTGTGCAAGTGCGCACAAGAAACCCCAGTCGGATAGTAAACATTAGAATTGCCATTCTTGTACAGCGGAACGTTCACACCAATTGAACCTGGAATCTGGGTCATCGTATGGGTTGTATTGCCCACCATATCAGACTCCATATTCACAAACTCAACCTTATGTCCCACATGGTCCTCATGGCGATGGAAAAACCCTCCACCCTGGTGGGGGATAGTGTAATACTGTGCCATGTGCTCATTTGCAATACCAAATGGTAGTCCGGCACGATCTCCAGGTGTGATCTGACCAGTGCTACTCACTCGAATAGGCGTAATTACGCCATCGCCATCCAAGTCTTTCCCAAAGTGCTGATGAATCTCACTCCAGTACAAATATCCCTCTGGGTTGTTACCGTGCTCATGGCCAAAGTAACACTTGCCGACACTTGTTATTGGGTTGGTAACAACCGGTGGATGCCAGGTTGGGTACTTAATGCCATCGTATGCCACAACATGATATTGGTTGTGAGCCTGGACAACATCGGTACCATCATCACACTTGTCGAAACGAGTATCAGGTTTATTTTTGCCTGTCCAACTCCAAGCTGCCATAGCAATACTGTCGCCACCTGCACTACCCGTCTCACCCTCACCAGGTCGTGGTGCACTCGATGGAGATGGACTTGGCAACTGAGTAATTGGAGAAGGATTCGGCTGAATAGTAGCTACCGGAGTCGGAGACGTAGAGGTACCACCAGGATCAGGAGCAGGACTGGTCTTAGGAACGCCTCCACCAGAAACTGCATACGTAATAACTAAACGAGGGGCACGACTGGCATTACTTGCACCATAGATAAACTTGCGAGACCAAGGTTTTCCTGTGCCTTTCAGAACTAAGGCAAACGAGCCTTCATGACGAGCTAAAACAGGTGCTAACTGGAGTAGACTTGGAAAAGCATAGCGTTTATTACTAGACCATTTGGTATTGTTCGTGTATTCCAAAAATTGACTTGAAAGAGCTAACTGGGAAGGTCGGCTAGATACTGTAAATTGGGCAGCAGTAACTCCAGTCCGAGCATGAATTTTTGTAGAAATAGGAATCCACTGATTTTGCTTAGAGTATACATACAGCTGGATATTTTTTATTTGGGCCGTGGATGGAATAGTAGGACCTTGAAAATGCAACCCTAAATATGATGCTGTGCCGCTTTCTGCATTGCCAAACCAGGCAGTGTCACCAGACTCAAATCTCGCACCATCTTCATTGACTACTTGTGAGGCCACATACTCAACAGTCTGTGTTGCTGAAGCTTTGGTACCAAGCGTAATCCCGTTTGATGAAAGAACTGCTTGGAAGCCATAGACCGTTGCAACACCACCGAATAGTAGCAATGCCATGGTTTTTATACCCAGACCTTGAGCAATTGCAAAGCTCCTCCGAAGACTGTAGCGCAGAGAAAATCCAGGCTTGCGCTGTTTAAAAACGGGGGTGTGCGGGGTACCTTCTTGAGTTTCTTCGTCCAATGTACTAGCATTTGTAGGGCCAGGATGTGTGTTCATGAGTGGTCCTTATGCGTAAAAAACACGTAAAAATTCTTTACTGATAAGGCTATCATAATATACATTGGGGAAATAACTCAACCGCAAAACCATGTGTTACACTGTTAGAACTATGCAACAATCTAATTTTCTCCAGTCAACCGATTTCAACAGACACGCACGTAATGTAGTTGATGATTCTTCTAAGTTTCTTTTTAAATGGTTTGGCATTGGTATTAAAGCTGTCATTGATTTCGTTACCAGCATGGTAAAAATGGGCATCGGCAAGTAGCCACTTTCACCCACACTTTTCTTGCAGCAGAAGTATGCTGTTATAATAACTTGCTTTGTACATTCAAAATTTGGAGGTGCCGATTTGAAAAACAGTCTGCATAAATCCGTGGTGAACACCCAGCGTCCGCGCAATTGGCGGCGAGCAGGATTGTTCGCTGGAAGTATTTGGTTCTTTCCAGTTGGATTCGGTGTTTTTTTCGGGCTAATGGGTAATGGACTGCACTGGCTACCTGCATTGTTTGTATGGCTGCTCCCAGCCGTTATGCTCATGCTTTTGTCAGGTGTTAATCCTAACCCTTAGCACATCACAGCCACGACAAGAAGCTACAGGCAAAGCTAGACGCTAGATTGTTTAATCACTATCTCGGTTTTTATTCCAAGACTGGTGACAACTCAACTACAGCGTTTAGTAGCTTCTTGTCTACGTTTCAACTCTTCAATCTAATATGTGTGGATTTGCCTTTAACTCGTCTTCACTCAATTCACTAACTTTTTTCATTTGTCTTTCTGGCGTGATGACAGAACGGAGCGAGGGAATCCACACCATTCTTCCAGAATCCAATGTTTCCTCTATAGCGAGCATGGCGATACCTGCAGCAATACTCGAAAAAGTATGTGTTTCAGGTGCAGTAAATTCCGGGTCTATGCCTAAATCCTGTTGTTTTTCAATCATGCGTAGCTCCTATGCTGGCTCCTAATTACTGATATCATATATCATGTTTTCATTAACTAGCAATTCATTTTCCTGCTCCAAAAAGTAACTTTACTGGGTATAATAGTGATCTATTATTTTGTTGTCGCATCTACGTTTCCTGAAAAAATATAGTTGTGACCTACAAGCCAAGCTAGCCAAGGTGGTCACGGCGCATGTCTGAAAAACATGAGATTGAGGTTCGACTCCTCAGCTTGGCACAC
>CAZBTU010000098.1:0-2838 GCA_964494905.1 uncultured Pseudomonadales bacterium
ACAGTTACAGTAAAGGTGTTATTGCGACGAGATAGTTTCGCTCTTCCTAGGCTGTAGACATATTTCTCTTTGCCATTGACCTGCATCATGGAAATTCCATGGACAATAAACAACGCTTCATTTTCGTTCAACCAAGTCGGTGGCATGGTTGTGCCCATCCGCCATTGAGCCCAAGGTAAATTTTTTGGAAATTCTATCTCGCTGATTTGCTCAGCTACTTGCCTATGGAGAGAAAACACTAACAGTTTGTGGTTGTGCTCTGATCCGTCTGGTCGGAATAAGTACGTAGTGTTATCAATTGGTGTGATGTTTTTCCCTGGACCAAACGAACTAATAATAAGGAAGGGAGGCAACTCATGTTGCCAGGTGTTATGGGAATCAATCTTGATTATTGCCGGAAAAGGAATTGGTTTCCCTGTTTTGTCTCTCAGTACAGCTGTCAGGCCAATGACTAAATGCTCGTTCGCGATTTCTAGCGCTCGTGGATCTTCTAAGTTGATGCCATCAAATAGTGGCTTCCAAATTAACCGTTCTTGCACAGTAACTCCATCTGAGTTCACTTCAAATAATTTCAAAACACCATTATCTGGTTCACCATCAACACCGGCAGCTGTTACTTCGCGACCAATGAAGAAAATAGAGCCACGTTCTGGTTCTTGCCATGCTGCTAAGTTATAGCGCGCGATTTTTAAGTCAGGAAAAATGTTGCGGAATTGTTGAATTTTCATAGCTATGGAGTTCGGTGATTGCCAATCTGGATAGCAAGTAAGAAATAAGCGATTCAGCACCTTGGTTTAAGTTGACCCGATCGGGGTGCAGTCCATCATAGCAGCCACCACTTTGGAAATCATAGAGAGATTTATGAAGGCTATTATTACCGATAAACCAACTGAAACATTTCATTGCTAGGTTTTTGTACATTTCCGATCCCGACAGTGTGTAGGCTGTGGTCAAGGCTAAGATCATTGAGCAAGGATCTTCAGGTTGCTGATCAAAAAAACTTCGCTTTTGATTCCGGGTGTACCATTCAGAATGACCAATGGGAATGTACATGTTGGTCGAAAAAGTCTCGTTAATTAAAAATTGCAAAGAAGATGTCCCCAACCGTGTGACCTCATCATTTTTCAATACATTGCCAGCGATTAATAAGCTTTCTGACAGCACTGCGTTGTTATACGCTAAGTGTTCTTCAAACCAGTGCCAAGATCCATCTGTATTTTCTTTGAGTGAAATCGACAATGATGCAGACATTTGTTCAATCAGCATCGTAAGTTGTTGTTTGTGTGCTGGCAGCGCTGGTAAAGCTTTGGCCAGTGACTTGATGGTAAATGCTTTTGCTCGCAAGTGTGGTTGAAGATTTATGTGAGGTAATGCTTGTAAAAACATCTTTGCTGCTTTGTGTCGAATGCTCATTTTGAGGCGTTCGTTGGTCATTACTTCACTCAATGCCCACATCGCTCGAGCGTGTGCATCTGATAAGTCTTCTGTGGTGTTTTGCTCCGTTGGAGTTCGGTCTTTGGTATGCAAATAGTTGATGAATGATCCGTCGGGATTTTGGCAAGTCTCAATAAAATGTAGATAAATGGTAATAAATTTCTGCAGATTGAGTCGACTGGACACGATGAGTGCTCGGGCATTGTCATCTAATGTGTAACCGAACTTTTCGTTCGGAACATTTCCTTGGGCGAATTGAAACATACCAAACCCGTCTGTCATTTTTTTCAAATGGCGAAGATTGATCGGTGGAAGAACTGCCTGGGTCAATAGATCTGAATACTCCTTTGCTACGTTTTTCCATAGCATAGGACGGGTAGCCGCATATGCCTGCTGGTGCATTTGCTTAAGTGTCTCTTCGTCATTGAGCAAATCGAGCAAGGCAGTGGTAATCGAACGTGAATTCTTTATGGGCACCAACCTCCCAATATCAGGGGTAATAATCTCTTTTGCTTGTGCAAACTGAGTGCTAATTACTGCCCGGCCTGTTCCTAAAGCATATGAGAGAGTTCCACTGACTGCTTGATTTGGGTTGATTGAGCTGGAGATATAAATATCTGTTGCCTTCAAGAACTCAATTAGATGACTTAAATCAAGATATTGATCATAGAACTTGACATGTTTATTTAGATTGAGTTTGGTAACGAGTTGAGCTAGTTCATTGCGATATGACTCTCCTTCTTGGCGGCGAATCTCAGGATGTGTTTCTCCCAGTATAAGATACTGGATTTTAGGATATTTTTTGACCACATCTGGAAGGGCCTTGATGACATACTCGATGCCTTTACCCCGACTTAAGAATCCGAATGTGGAAAGAATAATTGAATCGGATAACTTTAGTTTTTTCTTAGCTGGCGCTGACAGTGAAAACTCCGTCTCATGAACACCATGGGGAATGACGGTGACTTTGCCAGTTGCAAACGGATAGACTTTTTCCAGTATCTTTCGCGAGTTATGCGTGAGGACGACAAGCACATTCGCATGTCTGATAATACTGCTTGTTACCTCTCTCATTTTAGGACTGGGGTTTGGCAAGACAGTATGGAGGGTCACTAACATTGGTTTTTTGACGCGTTTGACAAACGAAAGAATGTTTTCTCCTTCTTTGCCACCATAAATACCATATTCATGTTGTAACACTATGCCTGATATCAAAGGATTAGCATTAATATTTTCAGCTAAATCCAGATATTCTTGCTCATTGTCTTGTGAAACTTGCCAAGCAACTTCGGGGGGATAGAGAAAACGATCGAGGTGGGAAAGGTTTAGAGCCGCAACTTTACAAGTTGCAAAACTTCACAAAAATTGGCGACTTGAACGTAGCAAGTCTTGGGTGAACGTAGC
>CAZBTU010000099.1:0-2775 GCA_964494905.1 uncultured Pseudomonadales bacterium
CAGGTAGTGTCAGACAACATAAACAAGGCAGACGTCATGGTAAGCGCCTTGGTGTGAAAAAGTTTGGTGGTCAACCAGTCACAACGGGTATGATCATACTTCGACAGCGTGGTGAAAAATACAAACCTGGAAAAGGTGTCGGTATCGGCCGTGATCACACCATTTTTGCTATGATGAACGGTGTCGTGTCATTCGGTAAGCGCTTCGGCCGAACTGTCATTAACGTCATTGGTCAATAAAATCTCTTCGTCTAATACTTTTTTTTGGCAACTTTTTTGTGGCGTTTTTAAGCTGTTCAACCATTAATCAATCCCTGTCGTAGTGTTATACTACATTCATGGTACAAACTGTTCAATTGTTGGCTGTAAACCTCTTGCAACCCAACCCTTTTCAACCTCGCAACAAAATAATGAAAGACGAGCTCGATGAGCTTGCCGACTCTATTAAAAAACATGGGATTCTTGAACCACTTGTGGTTGCACATACTCCAGCCGGTTACCAAATCATTGCCGGTGAACGTCGTTGGCGCGCAGCACAACTAGCGGGATTAACCGAAGTTCCAGCAATTATCAAAAAGACTTCACCAAAAGGAATGCTGGAAATGGCGCTGATTGAGAATGTTCAGCGCATTAACCTCAGTGCGCTTGAACGCGCCCAGGCCTTCCAGCAACTAATGCGAGAGTTTGGGTACTCTGTCAATGAAATCGCAGACAGAATAAGCAAGTCAGGTCCCTACATCAGCAACTCTCTTAAGCTGCTTCAACTACCTGATGCAATAAAAGACGGTTTGCTAGGGAGGCTCATTACTGAAGGACATGCTCGAGCCATTGCAGGTATTGCTGATACAAAAACAATGGTCGAAGTGTATAAGCAAATTTTGAAGGAGAATGCCTCTGTCAGACGTGCTGAAGAATTAGCTCGACTCACAAAGCAAAGACTTGGCCAAGTTGCTGTGCGCCCCATTCAACCCAAGCAGCTCTTCCAAGTCACTGATCCAGCCGTTGCACTATGGGAAGAACGGTTGAAAAAATTACTCCGAGCCAAGTCAAACGTCAAGCTAAGTCGAACCTACAAACAAACTCAGATCGTTATTACAATCAAAGGTGATCCTGAAGAAACACAGCGCGACCTGGAAACACTCATGAAGCTGGTCGGCCAACAAAAACAGTAACGCTTTAATACATCACGCCAACTATCTTCCCCATCTTATCCATAGGCCAATAACGGAAAAATGCTTTACCAACAATGTCCCCACGTGTAATTGGTCCCCAGGCCCTTGAATCACTCGAATACGGGCGATTATCACCCACAACAAAATACTCATCTGGACCTAGATTTACCGCACGATTCTTAGTGAAAGCACCTGGGAGGGTGTCGTATTCTTCTGGGATATAGGGCTCAGGCAAGGGAGACCCGTTAACAACTATGGAATCATTGGTCACTTCGACTGTATCTCCTGGCAAACCCAACACTCGTTTAATAAAATCACAGCCTGTTCCAGCAGGGCACTGTGCTGCCTCGGGTGCATGGAAAACAATGATGTCACCTCTCACAGGTGCACCAACTCTGTAACTGACTTTATCTGTCAAAACATACTCACCGCTCTGGAAATTAGGAACCATTGACTGTCCATTAACTTGGTGGGGTTGCATAAAAAATAGGTAAACCACCAAAAATATTGATAAACCAATTACTACTGTCTCAGTTAAATCCAAGAATAAACTGCTAAAAGAACGTAAGACACGTATCATACTTCGCAATTATGGCTTTAGTGGCCCGGAGTTTCAAGCAGGAATTACCCCAAATCAAGGACAAAAGAGGAACTGCTCTGACTCAATGGTATTTTCTCGCTAATTCGGTAATAATACAGTGTGGGATACACCAAAGCAGCAATTACTGGATTTAGTTGGCAGACAGCGTTAAAAATAGCTACTGCAGGCTTAAGTTTGCTCAAAGTAGCAACCCTCGCCCGTTTACTGTCTCCAAGCCAGTTCGGCCAATTTTCTCTGGTCACAATCGCTCTTGGACTCTCTGAGGCTGTAACTGAGACAGGAATAAATGTCACCATTATTCAGTCAAAAAGATCTGTTGAGTATTTTCTTAATACGGCTTGGGTAGTTGCCATATGTCGTGGATTGCTGATTGGCTCTCTGATGGTGTTACTGGGAATAGTAATGAGTGGATACTACGATGATGCTAGCCTTTCACCCTTAATTGCGCTGGCTGCAATGGTGCCAATTGTCAAAGGCTTCATTAATCCGGCAATTGTTTCGTTACATAAAGACTTGCGTTTCTTTGCAGATAGCACCTACCGATTGTCACTTGTTATCGTTGATCTCATTCTTGCAATACTACTTACTTTTTGGTTCCCAACTGTTGTTTCACTCATTGTTGCTTTAGTAGGGACTGCACTCTTTGAAGTTAGTATTTCACTCTTCTTTTTCAAAACCAGACCACGATTCGCAGTAATCCCTTCCAGGGTAAAAGAAATTTTACACAATAGTAAGGGGTTGAGCATTGCGGCAGCACTGCAATACATAAACGAAAATGTTGATAATCTCCTAGTAGGAAAACTTTTGGGTACCTTTAATCTAGGTTTATATCACAATGGATATAGGCTTGCTCATAAGCCTAATACGGACGCAGCGACAGCTGCAAGCCATGGAGTATTCCCAGTCTACACAAAAATAGCGCAAGATAATAAACGACTTGTCCGTGCCTTTTCTCGCTCCACCACAGCTGTGTTCATATTGGCAACTATCGCCACCTTACCAC
>CAZBTU010000100.1:0-2687 GCA_964494905.1 uncultured Pseudomonadales bacterium
TTGTATGTGGACCGAAGGGGGCTCGAACCCCTGACCTCCTGCATGCCATGCAGGCGCTCTAGCCAACTGAGCTATCGGCCCGTGTGTCAGTATTTAAACGTACTTCAAGAGAGCTATAGTATAGCGTACAGCCAAGAAAAAATCATTGTCGAAATAGAAACTTATTTCAGAGCCATGAGTGGTATATAATACAGAACGCTATGACACATGACTCGCTTTCCCACTTGCCAGCAGACGAACAGTTGCGACAGATGCTCCAGGCAAATGTTGAGCTTCAGAGCGAATTAAACAACTACGGTACTTCGATGTTCTTTGGACTCAGGGAGCGGCAAAGATCAATGTTCAAGAGTAATGACAAAGGAAATCAGAGTACCTGCGCATTTCTTGCTTCACATTTTTCATTCTCAGAACTTCAGGATCTGGCATTTCAATTGGGCATAGGCCAAAATTGGTTTGCGCTAGACTGTACTCTTGACGAATACGCTGTTGAACTTGTGACCTTCGCCCAAAATATGACGAAAATTCCTCGTTTGGCAGAAATAATCATAGACAAACGTCCCCTCATACTTAAGCCAAAGCCAACCAACCCCGAGCAATTTAAGACTGCCGAGTATGCAGAGATGTCAGAACTACTCCATAACACATACCTACGCTTTAGCAACAACCCCGCTATCATCAATAACTTGGCGTTCTACCTCAACCTTGTCTTGCAGTACGACTCAAATACCCAGCCATGGCATGCAATGCGCGAGTTATTGCAACAGTGCTCAGTCAAAAACAAACTTCACCTGCTGCGGCGTTATATCTATGAACTCTATCCACTATCACAAACGCAATCTGAAACGAACAAGAATGCAGCCGAGATGAAACGTCAGCAAATTCGCGGTTGGCTTGAAAAATTCACGTTGGAAGAGATCAAGACACTCTGTTTTGTTCTGGGAATTAGGTATGACAACCTACCGGGTACAGATTTCATCGATAAAAAGATCTCGTTGGTAAATCACTGTACGAGCACTAACCAATTGAATGATCTAGAGGAAAAGATAAAAGCTGCTCGACCTAATCTCTTCAAGCAACAAACCCAACAACAACAGCCGAGGGAGGTCGAACAACCATACACCTGGGCAACTCAAAAACCAGAACCAGCTGTCGAAGAAAGACTACCACAGCTTCCGGATTACGAGTCTGAAGCCTCACTTAAACAAAGTAAACATATGTTGCAGTATGCCTTATATCTTCTCAAGAAATCTGCAATCAATGACATTTCTGTAAAAGTCACCATGCGCCAATCTGGTCACAATCCGTGGGACCATCAAACAACCGCTAATGTCTACGAAAGTGGCGATGTGTACGTGAATCTTCCCAATCTGTCACCCCAACAGGTCGCTCAGGCTGCGTGGCAAGTACGATTGATGGTATTTAGAGATGCATGGAAAAATGCCTTGGGAGGAAATGAACTCGCAAGTTTCGCAGATCCTAAGTTTACTGGTGTGCTCAGTATTTTTGGCAAAAGCCGAGATAACGTCGCTGGACAGACGGTTGCTGCAAAAATAACTTCCATAGTGGCTGACATGCAACGCACAGTTGGGAGCGCAGACCATACAAACCAATTACTGCAGCGAATGGAAAACTTCGTCTACTTTGGGGATCAAGGCAGAACCAAAAGAGAGGATAGCACTCCTCCCAATCATACGTTTGCACTAACACTCAAATCACTGCCAGACAGTGCTCGTGACAAACTGTATACCGATGCCGCAACAGTTTTAAATCATTTATCTCAGCACACCTTGAGAGATCCAGAAGAAACTAAGCGCTTCAGTGACATCTATAGAAACATCTGGCCGTCCGAACAAGTTCTGGCCAGCTTGTTGATCAAGTTGCCCCCTGATCAGCTCATAGCTTTGGCGAGCCATATTCTTTCCCCTGAAACAGCCGCAATATGGAAGGCGAATGTCCAGCAGTTAGGGACGAAGACAGAGCTAGTCTTGGTAATGGTAAAGAAAGCGTACGATTTTAGTCAGCAATACAATGCCAACGCGCCAGGAAATTTTCTGGTCAGTATTGGGCAAACGATACTCAGAAACCAAGGTCACAACATTTGAGACATTTGAGCCGCAAGATTTCTGTAACTGACACTAGGCAAAATAACGCGTTTTTTGCTTTATAGTTTGATTTTTCAATCCATTGTGCACTTGATTTTTTATGATGATAGAGTAGAGTATAGAATATGAATAATCGCGAATCAGGATCCACACCAACAGATGCCTTGCTCAAGATAGCAGGAATAGATAACGCTCAATTCCAAAAGAATTGGCAAAATTTACTCTCATGCCTACCTGTCGTACTCCGTGAACACGCGCAAAGGGGTTTTTCTGGCCAAGAACAAATGCTCGCTACCGTACTTTTTAGACTGCTTAATATTCAAGAGTTAGCTCAGCTTGCTGCCCAAGTGGGATATGACTACAATCAGCGACCAACTGCCGCTAAACCAGAACTCATTGTCAGGCTTGTAGCATATGCCAAGAATAGCGGAAACATTGATAGTCTAGCTACTCTGATAATTTCAAGACGTTTCCCAGCTGGATTGTCCCAGCTACCAAACGCCGAAGTTTTTGACAACAGGACACAAGTCGAGAGAGAAGTAACTGAGTTGCTTAATTCTAGCTTCAATGAGAATGAGCTTAGAA
>CAZBTU010000101.1:0-2671 GCA_964494905.1 uncultured Pseudomonadales bacterium
AAATCCGCCATCTCTTTGAGATGACGAATAATTTCTTCATTGGTAACTTGCAACGTGGCTGTGGACATTTAACTCATTATTCTCTTTCCACAGAGATACTACACTCCCCGATTAATGCCGCAATAGCACCAACGGCTGCCAAAACGGGTGCTAGAACAACACCCACCACACCCACAGTCAGTGGTAAAACAATCACTTCTTTTCCTGATTTGTCTTTAATAGTAATTTTGCGAACGTTACCTTCGTTGATTAAGTCTTTGACTTTCCTCAACAAATTCTCGCCTTCAACTTTGAATGTTTCTTCATTTTTGGTTGATTGTGTTTTTGGCATTGGAGCCTCCTTATATCCTTATTGTATGTCAGATATTGGCTGAGGCAAGTTGCACTGGAATAGTAAACAACCAGTATACCAAATCAGACCAGTTCACAAAAAAAGCTCCCGGCGTTTCACCGCCAGGAGCTCTCTTCTACACTTAGACCTACAGTTATGGCTTACTCTGTCTCAGCTTCAGATGAAGCAGCGAGCCCATAGCCCATCTTGCCGCCGAAACCTCCTGGACCTCCATGTCCTCCTCGGCCAAACATCATCAGGTACTTCATATCAATACCTTGTGACTGAGCCCAAGTTTGAAGCTCGGTGCGCTTTGCTTCCATAGCCGCTTGGCGCTGTTCCTGAGTCATACTTTTCATTGACTCAAAGTTTGCTTCTCGCTCAGCCTGCATCTCTTCATGTTTAGTGAGAATTGCTTGCTTCTGAGCTTCGGTCAGCTCACCAGCCTTCACCGCTTCAGTTAAGCGATCTTCCATCCTTTGCTGCATATCTGCCTGACGAGCTTCGCGCTCTTCATCAAACACCGCCCTCACCTCGTCTTGATTGAGGTTAAACTTCTCTGCTATCTTAGTGACTATAGACGGATAGCCACTCTCATCAACGGTTTGAGCAGAAACGGTCGCCGCTCCAACGGCGATCGTTCCCGCTGCCATTAATGCTAATACTGGTACTATGATTCTTCGATTCATACGTACCTCCTTTCAAAGGTGTACTTTAATCGCCTATGCTGAAGTTTTGCTTAATGGTGCCATGTTGAAATACCAGTTAGACACATCTCCCAGATTCGGCAAATTCATAGTGTGGAGTTTATTTTGTTCGATCAGCAACTATTTTCACAACGCTTTGCAATAATTTTTTGCTCTCACTGGAAATATTCGTATCTGCAATCATATTTAAAATAATCTGTTTTTGGTCAATCATCATTTGATCTACTTGTCTTTTTACACCAGACTCAATGATTATCTGTTTAACACCATTAATCTGTTCTGATGTAGCTGATGAATTACCAAAAACTGAAAATGCTGTGTTCTTACTACTTCCTTGCAGCTGTGTTTCCAGGAACTGATAGTACAAGGTCCTCTTGCCTTCCTTAATATCGCTGGTTGAAGACTTGCCCATCACTGTCTCATCCCCAAAAACACCCAATTCATCATCTTTTATTTGAAACAAGACGCCAATTTTTTCGCCAATGGTTCCTAACATTTCAGAGGTCTCATCATCAAGCCCAGCCAATACAGCCGCAAGTTGCATTGGCCATCGACCTGTGTATCTGCCAGTTTTACCTGCATACATTTTAAGAATTGAATCTTGTGAGAGAGCACCCCTAGCAAATGACATTCTCATGTCTTCTACTTGAGCCAAACCCAAATGTAATAATTCATGGGAGCAAAGCCTGCTCAGCTTTAGAACGACTTCCGTTGATATATCTAAAGAATAAATAGTTGATTCAGCCATAAAAAAAAGAACATCGCCCAAACTAATACCAACACTCAAACCAAATTGCGCTGCATCCCTAAGGTTGGTCTGTTTTGCTTGCGATTCAAAGTGTTTATAGGTTGATGGTAATCCTCTTCTAGTTTCGGAGCGATCCATGATGTCATCGTGAATTAGTAAAGCAGTCCCATATAACTCAACTGCCGCTGCCAAACGAATGGCCGTTTTAATATGTTTGCCGTTTAAAGTTTCGTAAAGAGAAACTAGTAAACAACCTCTAAATTGTTTGCCTTTTGTTGAGATCTCTTTAAGGTGTTCGAATTGTGCTTCATCTAAATCAAAGATACATGATGACTTTTTATATGTCTCGATAATTGCAAGAATTTCTGCTTGAATTTCAGGCTGACGATCAAAGAATGCTTTCATAGACGTCCCTTATTTGAGTATTAAACGAGCAGCTGTTCGCAGTATTCTCAACTTACTCGGTTTTACTTTTCGCTGCCACACTATCATCGGATCTTTTTCAATCTCTTTGGCTGCCCAGTGGTACATTTCAGTAGCAGTGGCGATCGGCGTTCTCAACCGTTTAGGAATGAGTTCAAACCCCTGCCTTGCTACCTCGTTCCAGCGATAGTAGCGTTGCAGCTCCTGTTTGACTAACGCGCGAAATAGCGCAGGATGCTTGAAGGCAACCTCTCGTGAAAGGTGGTTCAGTCCAAACTGACTAACGACAGTATCTGGAATGTACTGTCGGCCGAGCTGACAATCTTCATCAATGTCTCTAATCATATTACAATACTGCATCGCTCTACCTAACACTCGAGCACTTGGATAGCTTTCTGAAGACAAGGTCATTATTTTTGCAAGCATCAAGCCAATTACTTCAGCCGAACCATACATGTAGGA
>CAZBTU010000102.1:0-2645 GCA_964494905.1 uncultured Pseudomonadales bacterium
TTAACCGCCACTGTATGCATTTGAACGCTCATGGTGCATCATGTCGTAGACAGACTTGGTTTGCTCATGATTCCTGCCTTCCACAGCAATTCCTGCGGCACCTTTTCGACGAGCTTTCTTGTTATTTTTGCTTTGAATCTGCGTGGCCCAGGAAGTAGCACTTTTGACTTGTTGCCTGAGAAGAAGAATAAATGCTCTCAGTTGGTGATAGTAGCTGCGAATGCCAATACCCTCAAGACCTGGATCAGAAACAGCACCCATTAAGGTGATGTCGATTTCCTTATAAAGTTTGGCGACGTCTTTGTTGAGAAACTTAAGCTCTTGTCTAATCTGTTCGATCTCTTGGCGTTCTTTTTTGCGGCGTGCGTCAAAAATTTGGGTTTTATCAACAGGATTGACTTCGTCGTGGCGTTTCTTTCGCAAAGTTTCAAGTTTTGCCTTTTCTGCCGCTTCTTTTTGTTGTCTTTCGATCAAGTAAGGGTCAAATCCAGAATGGGCATCAGGAAACGAACTGCCAGTCCGGGCGAGTGCTTGGCCAAACGGATTACTGTCCTTAAAGTCATCTTTAAAACTATCCTGAGAAAGTTTCTCTGACTCAGCTAAAGCGCGCGCAAAAGGATTGGCTGCCTGGTGAGCCTTGAGACTTGATGAACTGTTTGTTTTTTGACCAGGTAGAGCCATCATAAACAATTAGTATTCTTCGCTAGTAAACGGCTTTCATGCGAGCAATTGGGCTATTTACACCCAGAAAGCTTTGGTAATGACCGTCTAACTGGACAATTATAGGACGTTTTCCTCAAGAAGTCAAGAGGCAAACGGCACATTTGCTGTGTATTATATAACAGAAGTTCACAAAGAAAGGAGATGGTCTTTAACCTTGCGTCTCAGAATTGTTTGAGCAAGAATCTGACGGTACATCGGATCTTGTTGTTGCTTTTTCAATTCAGGATCGGAAATCTTGGCTAATGACTCATCAAGATCGGATTGCTCAACCGTTAGCTTTGCTTCACGGGCAATAGCTGCGATTAAGAAGGAAAGCTGAAGTTTTCCTAATGCCTCTGCAGCGAGTTGGTTTGTTAGGTCATCGATGCTTATTTTTCGTAGCTCGAGAAATTTTTCTAGTGAAATCTTCATTTGGTCAAGTTGGCGACGCAGGTGTGCGAAGTCAGAGCGAATTTCCTCCTTGACTAGGAGCTCTGCGATCTGAGGTCTTAGCTCAGTCAGTAGGGTTTGATAGATATGCTGCAACAAAACTTGCTCTTTTTGTTCTGCTGTCTGCTCTGGCACTTCTGACTTTGAAGTATCATCAGCTGACTTTGTTTGTTTGCTGGTCTTTTTTTCTGATTCTTCAGCGGTTTGTTTAGCTTGTGCAACAATCTTCTGATAATTTTTGAGGTCAATTGTTGGTGCCTCGGCAATTTGAGCCTCGATCTCCCAGGCTAGACCTTTCTCAGCAGTGATTATCTTAAACTCAGGATGAGTTAGTGGCTCTTTTTTCTCTTCCTTAACTGTTTTCTCATACACTTCCGGGACAACATGTTCTAGAGCGTGTTGGATGATGTCGGTGGGTTTGAGCAAGTTTTCAGCAACATCAGTTGGCACTTTGCCTTGGCGAAAACCGGGTGCCTTGAGTTTTGCAGCCATGTGTTTGAGGGCCTCTTGGTAAGATCGGTTGGCTGTATCAACATCAATTTTCAGGGAAATGACAGTGTTATCTATGATGAGAGGTTTTTCCGTTGATTGCTGTTTTTGATCTGGTTGCTGAGCAGTTTTAGTCTTTGGTTTTGTGGTTTTTTTTGCTTTAGTTGGCATAAGGCTGTGATTATACCTCAAAAATCCTTGAGAGGAACAGTTGCATTTGCTACAATAGACCTTTGTGTTATAGCGCCAAACACACTCAGTAGTATTAATCAATGCGCCAGTCTGATCCTTATGAATAGCCAACCAACTCTCCTTCACGTACTTTGTGACTATGTTGCTGGTGGTATGGAGTTTGGTGAAATCACCAATAGACTCCAATATCACTTGCAGAACCCTCACGGTGTCCGTATTCATCCCACCTCCGTGCCTGGACTAGACACAATGGCGATTGGATTTGTGACGGCTCAGTATGCGTATGCACCTTGCGAAGGCAAGATGTTTATTTATGGTAATGCTGCGCCACGAAGAGAGAGCTCAAGTGCACAAAAAAACAATATTGATCACGGTATCAAGTACGCTCGGCTTTCAAATGGAGTTGAGATTGTGAACGTTTGGTCAGAATATGCGTTTGGTTTTGTGAAGAAGGACATCGTTGAGTTTCGTGACATTGATTGCCCCAACGAAGGCTCCCAGTTTCGTTCAAGAGATTTCTTCCCTGAGAGAGTTGCACGTCTGATTAACGGAGACCGAACACTCCTCACTCGCGAGTTAGATGTGGCTGATATCCCCGAAGTTCCTCATGACGAAGTTGCCTGGACAGATGGCTTTGGGAACATTAAGACTTCGATGCGTAAGTCTGACCTCGATAAAATGGGTTTGAAGCAAGGTCAGTCTGTTCAGGTTATTCTCAATGGCGTGAGTATGCTCGGTGTGATTGCAACAGGTGGTTTTACAGTGGATCGTGGAGTCTTGGCAGTTAACGCTGGTTCTTCAGGATATGATGA
>CAZBTU010000103.1:0-2619 GCA_964494905.1 uncultured Pseudomonadales bacterium
CTCTGGTGAAACTTCATTGTAGGGAGGAGTTTGGGCAAGAAGGGAACGGTTGATTCTAAAATTAAAGGTTTTGCCTTCAGTCATAGCAGTATTATACAAGGGTAATATTCACTATTAGCTGCTACTTTATTTATCTTAAGTTACTGCATTGTCACTGTCGCCTTTGTCGTCCCTCACGTTTTTTATCCCAAACATTGAAAATATAGGATACTTTTGTTATAATTTGCTCGCACTTTGCGTGCGAGACTACCCATATCCGCTATGAAAAGTTTCGTTAGTAGAGTGAATACATGCTCCATAAGTTACTGAGTTTTTTCTAGACCAAACATGGGTAGAATTGTGTACTTGCCTGAAACCAGGTGAGCATGCAAACGCTACCCATGTTTAAGGGTGGCGATTTTACCTTTCGACTAAAACCAAAATATGAGGTGTTTTGATGAGACTTATCAATACTGTATATCCTTGTGGAGTTTGCAATGAGGAGATTGATCCCACTGCATCTTACTGCCAACACTGTGGTGCCAAGCAGAAGCCAGTGAATGAAAAACTTCACTACACGGTTTTTCACCGCCGAATAGGAAGTGAGGGTGCTTTTCATATCTCATTTGGAGGCCATATCCTCACACTCGAAGATGCCACAGAGCTGTTTTTGAACAGTGCCGACCGCTACGAGGGCCGAGATGTATATATCGGTTCTTATCTTTTAGGCACGAGTGACGAGATAGACGAGGATACCAGGACGTATCACGTGCAACACTGGATTAAGTTACATCCGAATGGGCCCCAATTTGATAAAGGCCCACAAGATGTCATCGTTACTCGCCTGGAATAAACTCTGTTCTTACCCCCTGTTCTTGCTTAGGCAGTTTGCTTGAGCAAGACAGGGTCTTTTTTTGCTATTTACTACTCTATGAAAAGCGGCACCTGAGGTGCGCTAGTAGGAACTTGCTCATCTGCTGCGTCTGAA
The DNA here is from genome assembly GCA_964494905.1 of uncultured Pseudomonadales bacterium. Lineage (GTDB taxonomy): Bacteria > Patescibacteriota > Microgenomatia > UBA1400 > PJMF01 > CAZBMX01. The sequence continues at coordinate 968 of CAZBTU010000103.1, forward strand.
TCGAGCATGCGTTGCTGCTCAGGTGGAGTTAATACAGTTGGTGGATCATTGACTGGCCCACCGATTTCGTTGAGCAATGTTTGTTCCGTAGTCGCAACCTGATATTTGCTGTAGAGCACAACAGCAGCACTGCTGATGACACCGACAATAATAAATAACAGAACCGCAAGAAAAATGTGGCTATACGTATTAGCTTGGGTGTTACTTTGTGGTAACGGTGAAAAATCTGAGTCGCCAGCAACTGGTATTACCATAGTTCTACCATAGCATAATTCAAGGGAAGTAGGGAAGCGTTGCGGCTGAGAGCACTACAGTTTTTGCTGTTCCCACAGCCGGGCAAACACTCCCTTGTCGCTCAATAGTTTACTGAATGATCCTTGTTCCACGATCTGACCCCTCTGCATGACTAGGATAATATCCATCTCTTTGATTGTTGATAATCGATGGGCAATGACAACAGCGGTGACCTTGCTAAAAAACTCATGAAGCGAAGCCTGAATCTTTTTTTCTGACTCAACATCCAAGTGTGATGTAGCCTCATCCATCAGCAAGAGCTCGGGTTGCCGATACAGCGCACGTGCGATGCCCAAACGCTGCTTTTCTCCGCCCGACAGCTTGACCCCTTTTTCTCCGATCACCGTGTCAGCTCCTTTGGGAAGTCTATCAATTACTTGTGATAAGTGGGCGTTTTTTATTGCCTCAGTGAGCTGGTTTTTGTCAACTGTCTTTCCAGGTTGGCGACCAATGAGAATGTTATCAGCGAGTGATACGTTGAAGAGTTCGGTATCTTGCAAAACAACGGCCAAGTGGTTTACGTAATCTTGGCGGTCAATATCCTTGAGTGAAAAACCATCTACTAGAATCTCCCCCTCATATGTTTCGTACAGATCCATGAGCAAACTAAACAGAGTAGATTTTCCAGCTCCTGACAATCCAACAATGCCAATTTTCTTTCCCCGTTCGATTTTGAGATTGAAGTTCTCCAAGACGGCTTTATCTTCGTATGAAAAACAAACGTTTCTAAACTCGATGGTTTGCCAATTTTTTGGCATCTTCAATTGTTTCACCTGTTTTGTGCCTTCGATGTTGGGTTTAGTTGACAAGATTGAGAGTAAGCGGTGAAACTGGACTTTGCCAATCACAATTTCATGAGAGACTTCTGCAAGCTCAGAGATAGCGGATTCAACTTTTCCAAAGTACCCTACGAAGAGAATTAGTACGTCTGGTGTGAATCTGCCTTCCAAAATCTGCCAGACGATGTAGCAAATCATGCTGACTTCAAAGATAAGGTATGACAGATGCAGTGTCCCAGAACGAATCCTGAACAAAATTATGCGCTTGCGAATTGCCGCAAAAGTACGCTCTGTGACATCAAACAAAGTACCGAGAACCGTTTTTTGAATGCTCAATGCCTTAACGGTACGAATATTATTGAGTGACTCAAAACTCAACCCTTCGAGATCTTCCTCAATTTTGTTGACAATGTAGGCTTGCTCAGATGCTTTTTTGGTCAAGACCGAGGAGAGTGCAAAGTAGTAGATCATGAAGACGATCAGAGCTACTCCGAGCTCCCAGCCCAAAGTAAGGAAGATGAAGAACATACCGACCGAGTTGAGTGTGGCTTCGACGATGACATCAAAGAAAATTCTGAT
>CAZBTU010000104.1:0-2598 GCA_964494905.1 uncultured Pseudomonadales bacterium
CCGACAAGCCGCAACTCTTTTCAACTGTGAATATCTCTCATCCCTATATTCGAGGCCAACTAAGTTTGGGGCACCCGAGCGTAGCTGAGAGAACCGCACAACATCAGTATATTTTTGTAAATGGCCGGCGAGTTGTACACCCACCGCTACACAAAGTCATACGTGACTCGTACGCAACAGTGCTTGAGCCAAAGGCTGTACCGGTGTACATGGCTGAGTTGCATGTGGACCCCGGTTTAGTTGACGTGAATGTGAATCCGGGCAAAACAGCAGTGCGTTTTGCTGACGAAAGCATGGTGATATCTGCAGTAGGACTGGCTGCTCGAGAGGGTGTAGAACAAGCGCTTGTTCCGACAGATGCGACCGGGGTTTCAGCGGTAGAACAGGCATTTGGTATGGACAAGGGAATAGCAAGTCGTATCAGGCACGGGGTCAAATCCTGGTTTCCAGCTGCTGGTGCGTCAATTGATGAGTCATCGATAATCCAGGTAGCCCGAACCTATTTGGTAGTACCCAGTGAACTGGGGATGTTGCTGATTGACCAACACGCAGCACATGAGGCGATCTTGTATCGGCAATTTACTGAAGCCGTACACGACAAACAATCAAGTTCTAAGCGACTGACACTAGAAAAACCACTGGTTATAGAACTGCCACTCCTGCACTGGCAGGCTTTACAAGAAGTAAGCAGTTCTCTCGAAGCGCTCGGGATTGCAGTTTCGTTTGTTCAAGCGACGCATCAAGTTATAGTGCACGAAATACCACAGTTACTGGAAGGGTACCCGTTAAGGGAACTGTTGATTGAGCTGACCGATCAGGCTGATAGCGAACAGAGTTCGAGCGGACAACTTGATCAGACAATGCATCGGACGGTTGCATACCTTGCTTGTCGGACTGCAATTAAAGCAGGAGATGTTTTAACGAGAGAACAAATGGTTGCATTGACGCGCGAAGTCAGGGGTAATCCTCATGCTTTGACTTGTCCACACGGGCGACCAACTCAACAGCTTATTTCGGTTGAAGAGTTAGAGAAACTGTTCAGGCGTCGCTAAATAACCCAACTCAATCAACTGCTGACTTTAAAAATCGAACGTGGCAACTGAAATTTCTCAATTAGCTGAGCGTTCTCAGGAGTGTTTTTGACGAGCACTAATACAAAGTTGTCGACGTAGATTGGTACCCAGTTTTCATCTTCGACTCTTCTCAAAAGAAATGGTTGTGCCCAAGGGGTTTGATCATGGCGATAAAAGAATATGGTTTGGATGTTGTACTCTCCTTGGAGTGATGACCAGCTTTCTTCTTTCTCTTGTGGGAGGATAACTTTTCTTTGTAAGAACTCAGCGGAGTATGCTTCAGGTCTGTTGTCAACGAAAACTGGCTGTTTCGCAAAGATCAAGTACCCGCCCACATCATAGTTGTTGAAGATGGGTTGTGGCAGTTGCTGCTCAGCAATAAATTGTGCGGCTTCAAGCGAGCCCGTCGTCAAGCCCGTGCCCCAGTTATTGAATTGAGGTGTGAAAAGTTGGCTAGCCAGACCAAGGACAACCACTGCGGTGCCAACAAGCGAAGTGATAGAGAGGAAAAGGTACTGTTTGGTAATTTTTTGTGCGAGTACATGTAGTGTTGGCCGCGATTGCTCGAGAACGTGTGCAAAGACTGGCAGCATAAAAATGCTCGCAAAGTTGCTGAACCGGTTCAGTGCCCAAGTCAGGACAACGCTGCCAACTGCCAAAGTTACAATTGGCCAGTAGCGACGCCAATCTTGTTTGATCAGAAGAAACGAGGCGAATAAGCAGAGTGCGCTTAATCCCGTAATGTACCAATACTCAGGAGTGCCAAATCTGCTGAGCATGAAGTACAGTGGCATATTTTCTACCACCATGTAGCCATAGTTGCCAAAAACGGTAAACGGCGCCATTGTGCCTCGAAGTCCGAGTGGTGTACAGACTGTTCCCAGGATCAGCCCAGCTAGGAAGAATTTGAGATTGCGTGAGTTAGTGCTATTTTGGAGGCCCTGAAGCCAAAAGATAGCAGCAGTAGCAGGACCGAGGAAGAAAAATATGTGAATGTTCACCCAAAAAGCAGTAACGAGGAATCCGGATACACTTGCGAGCAAAGCATTACCATTTTTTTTGCCCGAAAACCATACAGACAAGAATAAGGTACAGCTGAGAAGGAACAAACTGAACGATTCAGGTCGGATTTCAACTCGATTAGTGAACAGAGGCAGACTGAGTAGCCCGGCAATTATTGCTACAGGCCTCGAGGTTAAACGGGTAGTGGTGTACAAGGCCAGACCATAGGTGCCTGCGAGCAAGAGACTATTGGCTATGGTTAAACCGGAGAAGCTAGTGGCTTGATAAATCAAAAAGCTAATTACACCAAACAACCAGTGATGGGTCAGTGTAGGAAATTCAGGGCTAGTATAGGAATAATAGTTAGTGGAGAGTAGCTGCCATACTCGGTGCCAGTCCCAGGCTTGCGTACTGCTGATGAGTACTTGTCCGTTGGTAATGTGGCGACCCAAGTCCGACGCTGCTAGTGTCGTCTGTTGCAGAAAAAAAAGGCTGACGTACAAGGAGAATACAACAATCCACT
>CAZBTU010000105.1:0-2501 GCA_964494905.1 uncultured Pseudomonadales bacterium
TTACTACAAGGATGATAATCCCCGTAATAATTTTGTGCCTCATGAACCAATTACCTTTTTTCTCTTTTTGCTCGGACATACGCCTCCTTTTGTTTGTAACTATCAGGACTATACCGCTGTAGTGATTATAAAGCTACAAGGAGAAGCTGTATAGACCGAAGAAATCCCTAGACAATCAGCGTATGGGAACACCACTTAAAACTACTGATTTACACAAGAAATTTGGACAAAGAATCCAAGAACTTCGTAAAGAGCGAGGTATGACGCAAGAAGACCTAGCTGGAGAGGTTGGCGTTGATCGTAGCTATATGGGTTTTCTTGAAAGAGGTGAGAAAAACGCCACGCTCGACAAAATCGGCAAAATAGCCAAGGCATTCAGAATCAAGCTTAAAGAGCTGTTTGATTTTTAAGAACTACTTTAACCTTGGTAGTTCCTTTTGATGACTCAATATTGATTTCTCCGCCGTACTTTTCAATTACTGCTTTTGTAATCGCTAAGCCAATACCTGAACCATTTGGGTTTGCTTGAGCATTAGTACCTCGATAGAATCGATCAAAAACATGTGCTACTTCATTTGGATTAATGCCAACTCCAGAGTTTTCTACTTCAAATAATATATTTTTCCTATCAGATTTTAATGAGAGAGAAATTTTTCCTGTTTTATCAACATATTGAACAGCATTGTGAACAATATTTCCTAGGGCTCTTTTAATAAGTCTTTCATCAGCGACGATTTTGATATCTGCTTGGATATCTTTTTTAACATTAATCTTTTTTTCTTGGGTTAAGCTTTCAGTCAGTTCTACCAATCCATTAACAATAGAGGCTAGATCTAACTTCTTATCGGATCCTGTAGTTCCTGTCTCAATCCTTGAAATCAACAACAGATCTTGTACTGTATCAACCGCTGAATCTATAACTTCAGTCATTTCTTGTTTCTTGGCAACACCCTCTTTGTTTAAACCTTCAACTTTAGCTCGTAAGACAGCCAATGGCGTTTTTAGTGTGTGTGCGGCATCAGAGAAGAATTCATGTTCGCTTTCAAAAATCCGCTCAAGTCTTCCTAACATAGCATTAAAGGATGTAACAATTGCGGAAACTTCTCTAGTTAGAGGCAAACCAGTAACTCGACTCGACAGTTTCTTTGGATGAGTGATCTGCTGTGCCGTTTCTGCTATCACTTCTAAAGGATGGAGGTACTTCTTAAGTAACCGGTAACCAAAGTATGCCAACAAAGGCAATGTTACTGTAATAACGCCTACAACAATGCCTATCATTTGCAAAAAAGTTTCTTGAAGTATTTTTGTAGAATAGCCTACCGCGAGCAATACTGATTCACCGTTGACGGTAACTGTGGCTGATCCAAACCGTTGTCCATGAATAGTGAAATGAATAGGATGATGGCCAATCTTTTCACTTTCTGTACGAATCTGTTGAACCTCGCTACTACTTAATGAAGTAATATCAGAGCTCTTTTTTTCTAAAATGACATCACCGTTGTTAGAAACAACCAAAACTGACATGCCTCCCATTTGCACAAGATTATTTATGAGCATTTCTTCTTCAGTTCCATCAAAGTTGTTTATCACTTGTTCAGCTTGAGTAGTGACAATATGAATGTGGTGGTCGATTTGATTATGAAGAGCTACCCATAGAAGGCCACTAAATAAGCCACTGAGCAATAAAAATACTCCAATGATGGATGCTATATAAAGAAGAGTAAGACGACTTCGCAGAGTCGGCAGAACATTTGATATCATCTTGGTATATTGTACTCTGGATCACCTATTGTCTGAAAGACTATAGCCACCACCTCTAATGGTATGAATAAGCTTTTTCTTTCCCTCGGTATCAACTTTTCTTCGCAAGTTTCTAATATATACATCAACCACGTTAGAAAACGTTTCAAAATCACTACCCCAGATATGTTCCATGAGCATCGATCTTGTTACAACTTCATCACTGTGACGAGCTAATAGTTCAAGTACTGCAAATTCTTTAGAGGGCAGGTCTATTTCCTGACCCGCTCTGACAACTCTACGGGTTTGAGTGTCAATTTCTAAGTCGCCAATAGTGAGAACAGGCAAAGGTTTTTTACTATTTCTGCGAATTAGTGCCTTGACTCGTGCAATCAATTCTTGAGAATCAACTGGCTTGAGAACGTAGTCGTCTGCACCTAAATCCAGTCCTTTAATCTTGTCGCTGACTGCGTCCCTGGCTGTCATGATAATGATTGGCGTCGTATTTTCTTGCTTTCGGACTTTTTCACAAATCTCGAATCCACTTCCATCAGGTAAATTGATATCCAACACAATGGAGTCATACTCATTCACCTCCAAAAGAGAAAGTCCTTCCTCAGCTGTACCTGCGATATCAACACCAAACCCAGATTTGGTAAACTGGGTTTGAGTGTTTTCGAGTAAGCTACGATCGTCTTCTATAATGAGTATCTTCATTATGGTTATTTTACTGTGAATCCTGACTTTACATAGTGGAAACT
>CAZBTU010000106.1:0-2440 GCA_964494905.1 uncultured Pseudomonadales bacterium
CCTATACTCAAGTACTGATCTAGACGGAGTGACACAAAAGAATTGTACTGGGTATACTCAGCAATGTACAGGTATTTTCTTTGGTCTACTCTTGTATTACCTTAAGCGCCAACTCTTTGAGTAGCTTGTCCTGAACCTCGCTCGGAGCATCCATAACAGCAGTGCGTCCACTCGAAGTCATCGGAAATGCAATTACTTCTCTAAGGGACTCTTCACCAGCAAGTATCATTACCAGGCGATCTAAACCGAGTGCAATGCCACCATGTGGCGGAGTACCAACTGCAAATGCTTCCAACATGTGTCCGACGTTCTCATGGATTTGCTCGTCCGAGTATCCCATGATCTTAAATGTGGCTTTGAGCACCTCAGGGTTGTGAGCACGAATGCTGCCGCCTCCAGCCTCAAATCCATTACAAACGAGATCATATTGGCTGGTAAGTATCTCGGAAATATGCTCTCCGGCTAAGTGCCACTCGATATGTTCAGGTAGAGGAGCACTAAACGGGTTGTGAGTAAAAGTCCAACCACTCTTGCCGTCCTCGATTTCGGCGGCATCTTTGGCATCAACTTGCTTAAAGAATGGGAATCGAACCACCCAGGCAAATGCTAAAACACCGGCCTCTTTTTCCGCATCAGAGCGAAGGTCAAACTTATCAGCACCAAATTTTTGTATCGCTTCTTCATACGTAAAGACTGGAAACTGTTCCTGCTGTAACGTACCACCCACTGCTTTGACAGCTGCCTTTACTGCTGTTTCAGTAGTCTCCATCACGTCTTGTTGACTTACAAAACTCATCTCAATATCAAGCTGTGTAAACTCAAAGCCGCGATCTGCACGCAAGTCTTCATCGCGAATACAGCGAGCAACTTGAAAGTACCGCTCCATACCAGCAGTCATCAACAGTTGTTTGTACTGCTGTGGACTTTGTGGTAAAGCGTAAAACTTACCAGGATTGAACCGTGAAGGCACAATAAAGTCGCGAGCACCTTCTTTTGTCGACTTAGTCAGTAGTGGTGTCTCAATCTCTAGGAATTCTTGATTGAACAACTCCGCTCGCAAAGACTGAATAAACTGTGAACGCAGCTTGAAAATGCTACGCATGCGTTCACGGCGTAAGTCTAAGTAGCGATAACGCAACCTTGATTCTTCATTGATCTCATAACCATCACCCTCAACTGGGATTGGCAACTCACGCGATTTGTTGAGAACCGTGTATTCCTGAACATCTACCTCTATGGTCCCTGTGGTGCTGTCTTTGTTAACCATCCGCTCGGGACGTTGTTTGACTACACCAATGATAGAGATAACCGACTCAGGAGTGAGCTCGCCCATTTTCTGGAAACCCACGCACTGAACCGAGCCAGTCCTGTCACGCAAATCAATAAAAGTCAGCTTGCCGTGATCGCGCTTGCTGCCTACCCACCCGTCGAGCTTTACTGTTTCACCAACGTGGTCCAACGTGTTGGCAACTAAAGTTCTTTGTAGTTCTGGAGTTGGGCCCTTTGTCGGCATAGATCCTTTCTAGCTAGTATGCAAAAAGCCCTCCTGCATACCAGTCCATGGTACACAAGAGGGCCTTCTATTGTGCATCTGCACATAGTGTGGCGGTGCCACCTCTCACTTTTTCTCGGATAACCGAGATCTCATTTCTGCGTTTACGGGCTTACCCGGTGTGCTTTTCTCTAGCATTTTTTGCTGAATACTTCCGCACACAACCCTAGTTGAAAAAAAAGTGTCAACTATTGCTTGGTGTCAACAAGCTTTGGGGTCTATAGTCATATTGTACTACATAATCTATATTATTAGTACATCTGTGATGTCTGCGCTACTGTAAGATTTGTTCATATAGAGATATCTCAGCACTTAGACCAATAGAATTCATGGTAACTCAAGCCACGCATCATGAAATTTTCCAGCTAGTGCGGAAGTCACAGCCGCCTCGTAGACCTCAGGTCCGCTGGATGCACTTATGGTTGTAAAGATCACAATATGTTTACCATGATTACTAACTTGTCTCAAAAGTGTACTCTCCGCAATATCTTGGTACCAATCATGTCCGGCTCGATTTTTTTTGTAAAAGTCAGCATGCTTGCTCACAACTTTTTCAAAATGCTTAAAAACTAAAACAACATACTTGCCTTCAGAAGGATCTAAAGCATCAATGGTATCTGCTATGTACTGCTCTGGTGATAACACTTGATCTGATTCAACCTCCAAAACACTAGCAACACTCACGCCAAGTTTCAAACAGGCATCAGCAACAACTGCTGCTGTGAGCTCATCACTCCCAAGCAACCATAGTCTTGAAGTTGGCATTCCAGCCCGATGCCGTCTTTCTGTGTATCGAGTAATTTTACCTAAAAAATCTTCGATTTGATTGTCTTGCTCGCTTTTTATTTTTTCTATCATAGTGGAGGTCCTAAAAAATCAGTCACTTAC
>CAZBTU010000107.1:0-2419 GCA_964494905.1 uncultured Pseudomonadales bacterium
GACTCAGTTGAGTCAGTCACTACTCGATTCTCTCAATTGGGCTGAGTTAGAATTTTTAGCCATCAGTGACAGAGTCAGTTTTTTCCCCCTCACTGTAAGGAGACGCCGAGCTATTTTTAAGTCATTAGTACAATTTTGGTACACATTTTTAAAAATGGAAAAACTTGATGCTATTTTTTTAACCGATACACCACATGTCGGATTTGACACCGTCCTTTTTGCAGTGGCTACTACTTGCTTTAAGATTCCTGTCGTTTCCTTACGGCGCCCCTTTATTCGCGACAGAATGTTGTTGGTTTCAGACTATAGAAAGCATCTGCCAAAAGTGCCCACTACATACAAGCAAACCGCAAATAAAAAAGAGCTCATCACTTTAATAGGGGCGGAGCTGATAGCTGATGTTTTTTCTAAAAACCCCTGGCAAAAAAAGGATGCTCTCATTAGTCATGCTGCTACAAAACAACCCTCACTGTTGAGTTTCTTGATTGCAAGAGTCACTGTATTGATTAATCCACTGAAGTGGTACAGCTACGTCAATTCATTATTTTCTCCCTCCACGTACGGTGCCTTTAACTTCAATAACGGCACGATACAGTTGGTAGAAAAAATTTGTGGTCTATACCACAGATATAGTTGTATCCAGCTTAAAAAGCACTACGATACGTTAGCAAATGATTTCAAGCTACCAACTTCTCACAAATACATTTACTTTCCGCTTCACCTACAACCTGAAAGAAGCACAATACCCGAGGGTGGGATTTTTGAAGATCAGCGACTAGCAATTGAAATCCTTGCACAAGCAATACCGAACAATTGGAGAATTGTCGTTAAAGAGCATCCTCGACAGTTTAATTTATTTGACTTTCAAAAGCATACCTTCAGAACTAAACGAGACTATGATGAACTTAAAAAAATAGATAGCGTCGTTTTTTGTCCACTTACAATTTCTCAAAAAGAACTAATAGCCCAAGCTGAATGCACAGCAACAATTACTGGCACAGGAGGGTGGGAAAGCCTCTTAGCAAAAAAACCCAGTTTAGTTTTTGGTAATGCCTGGTACAGTGGCTGTCAAAGTTGTTTTAGTGTCGGCTCACTGGATCAGGTAAAACAAGCACTGGGTCAGCTCAAAAAAAAATCTCAGAAAATTGTTGAACTTGATCTTTTGCGTTTCCTTGCATACTATCGTAGTGACTTGATTGTAGGTTCTAATGCAAAGGAGTTCGCATTACAATCACCCCGGAAATACCAAGATCTGGTAGAAAACATGACAAAATCTGTCATGGAGCACATACAGAATCGATTATGAAAAAACTATCCCAAATCGAAATCGATACATACATTGTCGACAACCAACTAGGCTCAGTAATCGACTTTTCAGAAAACAGTGATTATAAAAAAAAGGCCAACGACACCATTGCAGGAAAACTCCAAATTCCATTTCCACCAGAAAAAGGCGACTTAGTTAGGCTCCATTCTCTTATTAGAACGCGCAAACCCTTCACAGTACTTGAGTTTGGAGTTGGATATTCCACCGCTATTATTGCTGATGCACTGGCAAAAAATGAGTCAGAATGGCTTCAGTTGCAAGAGAAACCCGTAGTTCGAAATCGTTTTCCTTTTCAGCTTTTCTCCGTCGATGCCTCGAAAAAATGGATCAATCTTACTAGAAAAAAAATACCCACTCATCTGCGTGATCGAGTACATATAAGTTTTAGTGGCGTGAGTATCAGCACTTTTAATGGGCAACTTTGCCATTTCTATGATGTACTCCCAGATGTTGTACCTGATTTTATTTATGTGGATGCCCCAGACACGAAACAGGTTAAGGGAAAAGTTCATGGACTGAGTTTTCAGTGTGATGAGCGAACAGTTATGTCAGCCGACTTACTATTGATGGAACCAACCTTACTACCCGGCACCTTCATTCTTGTTGATGGGAGAACAAATAACGCACGTTTCCTCGATAGAAATTTTACCCGTCCGTTTGAACACAAGTGGTATAAATCAGATGATATTTCCACTTTTGAGTTGAATGAGGAATCATTGGGCGCTTACAACTTCGACCCAAGTGCCTACTATCCTCAATCTTGATATGAGCCTACTGTGACTAAGTTTTAAGCGAAATGTACTTGGGTTTCTCAAAAGGCTTACTGAGATCAAAAATCCATTGCTGCATTTCTCCTTCTGAAGCTTTCAAAACAAACCCGTTTTTAGAATAAAAGTCTGCAACAAGCTGGTTCTTCTGTGTGGGAGCATACTCACCAATAAGTCGTACTACCTTTGCCCTTTGAGCTTGAGTGATTAAATACCACAATAGGCTTTCCTCAACTTGCCTGCCGATTATTCGGCAACTCAATAACAAACTGTCTATCAGCCACTCGTCAGCAGCCTTTTTGACAATGCACACACCGGTCAACCC
>CAZBTU010000108.1:0-2405 GCA_964494905.1 uncultured Pseudomonadales bacterium
ATCCTACAATGGAGCCGACAACGGGTAGCGACGGGGTAACCCTGAGCCAATCCTTCAAACGGCCCCTCAGTTCGGATTGAGGGCTGCAATTCGCCCTCATGAAGTCGGAATCGGTAGTAATCGCAAATCAGCAGGTTGCGGTGAATACGTTCTCGCTCCTTGTACACACTGCCCGTCAAGCCAGCAAAGTCAGCAACGCCCGAAGCGGGTGACCATAACTTCAGTTTACTGAAGAGTGGCCCTTCTACGGCGAGGTTGGCGATGAGGACTAAGTCGTAACAAGGTATCTGTACTGGAAGGTGCGGATGGATCACCTCCTTTCTAAGGAGATGGGTAGGAGATATCACGACCTCCTGTTTCCCCTATTCGGTAACGAATAGAGAACAATAAAACAAAATTCCTGTGGCCACCTTGCCCAGGTCGGTTTCTACCACCATGTTTGTGTCAGAAAAAGTCTATTTAATTTCAACGAATTACACTAAAGTTAAATCGTTTCTCTCGCTATTCTTCTGTCAGTTTGGTTGTACTTGGGAAAAGTCAAGATACGGCAATCCTGTGTACTTTCGGATCTGCTCGGAATCCAAGCCATAATTGGCCGCAATTGTCGTCGTAAGATAATTGATAAATGTATTACCAAACTTCTGTCTCACTGTCTGATCGAAACCTTGCCATTGTTGCATAAAATAGAGCATTTCTGACTTTTTCGTGATTTTGTCGAGCGTGTGAGTCAGCACTTGTGCTTTCCATAACTCAACAGCCTCACTCTTGCGAAGCGCTATGTACTGATCAAGTATTTTTTGTTGCTGGTCAAATGATGGCGCAGCAAAACCAAATCGTTGAACTTTTTTAAAGGAGTAAAAACCATGTTGTTTTGCTATCTGGTCAAGCTCGTCTTCCTTGATCACTAATCGAGAATTCATCGTCATTTTCTCTTTGCCTTTCGCATGGTCATATGCATAACCAGTTGCGTTACGCAAAACACCTGTCGGCACAGGGACTGTAAACAGGCCGTCATTATCACCCTTGTCCGTGTCAACATGTGTGGCAGAGTCCATCTTACTCGGCTCATATACTTCGGCAGCTTCCTCAAATGTAGCTCGGGCGGTTTCTTTCAGTAGACGCTCACGCACAGGACCAGACGCCAAGGTGACTAAGGTAGCATTACTCGCATTGTTCCGAGCTTTATATACTTGCAATGGATACACCAGCGCCTTGACTCTGAAGGACTCAAGTAAGTGAGTTTCCCATGCGTGTCTGAGTTTTTCTGGATCTATCGATGATTTATTTGTCTCAATAATCAAATTTTTGAATGCTGATCCTACAGTTTCTGACATTGCCAGGTCTGCTGTTTCCACACGGCCCGGCTTAACGTTATCAATTTGGCTAACAACTGTTCTCAGTGTAGAAACTGGTATGCGATTTTTGGTCAATGGCCGGAAACGACGTTGCCAGCGAAGCACAGCCTCAGAAGTCAAACTGGCATATGCAGTCGCTGCAATAGTAGTCACTTTACCCATCACCAATTGATTTTCCTCAGCTCTAACCTTGTCAGCTTTATCATCGGTAGTAAAAAATCGTAAGAAGTGAGGGAAATTTGGATCAGTAACCTCTGCTTTAATATCACCAAATAAGTGTTCGACAAATGACTGATGCCAATTTTTTAGTTGAATATTTGCCAAATCAACCCACTGCTGCTTGAGTGGGTCAAGAACCTGCTTGTAGTGAGCAGCGACTTCAGCAAGCTCCTGTTCTCTCTCAGCATTAATGAATCCAGACCTGTCACCAGTGAACGCGGCTCTGATGCGTGCTTTCCAAGTCTGTGTAAAACTTAGTTTGTGTTTTTCTTCAATTCTTGAGCGCGCTGCGATTTCTTCCTGTCTGATCTTTCCTATTTCTTCGTGCAACGGAAATAACGCACTGATTTGTTGTGCTAGGTACGCATTGACCCTCTCTCTTTCCGCCAACAAGTGAGCCATCGCTTTCTCTTTGGCCGTATCCGCTATTTCCTGCTTTTTTGCGGCAATCTCTTCAGCTCTCCAATAACCTTTCGCCTTATACTCTTTGCTGCGAACGTACTCCTCCCAGCTTGCTTTTTTAGCAGTTTCGACGGCATTATTCAGTTGGCGGGAAAACCATAGACTTATCATCTCTTTTACTTTGTTTTCTAAAACAAGCAGGTTTGCAGTTTCCACACTCTCTTTGAACTCCTCAGCCTGAATATGGAGCATTTGCTGATAGGTATGCAAAATCCCCAAACGGACATCTTGGTTAAGAGGTTTTGGCGACTCAATTAACTTTCCGGGCAGTTCGAACTCTGTGGTTACTTCCTTGGGAACAAATACTTTCTTTTCTTTGGCAGTCATCACGTCCTCAGCCGTGGGAGAAAGAATTTTTTGACCCAACAG
>CAZBTU010000109.1:0-2369 GCA_964494905.1 uncultured Pseudomonadales bacterium
CCATCGACTACTGAGTCTCTGAGACCAGGGACATTGGAAGCAATCACAGGAGTGCCGCATGCATTAGCTTCAAGCACCGTGATCCCCCACCCTTCGATCATTGAAGGTTGAACCACAACCCAACTGCGAGTAAGAATCTCAGCTTTCTCTTTTTCACTTACCCTACCAGTAAAGTTGACTTGATCGGCAATGCCAAGTTTAGTTGCCAAGCGCTCTAGGGAGCTTCGCGACTCACCGGAACCGGCAATGACAAGTTGTGCGTTTGGGTGTGCTTCACGCACTAGGGCAAAAGCTTTTATGAGAATGTCGATATTTTTATATGGTTTGAGACGACCGACATAAGAGATAAGTGGGCGAGTTGACTTACGAATGCTTGTCGGTTTGGAGATGGTGATGCCAGGGTTGATGACGCTGATGTCTTGTTCTGACCATCCCAACCTCTTGATCGCCTGCTTTGAAGAGTCAGAAACCGTAATAATCGGTTTATTTCGATATACCAGTGGCATGAGCCAGGCTTCCATGCTTTGGGCGATGAGTGAGAGTGGGAACGGGAGATGTTCGCGGAATACTTCTTGATGTACGTGGTGAATTAAGAGGAAGACTGGCTTGGTGCTAAATAACGGGACAAAAAATGGAATGCCGTTCTCACAGTCGACAATGCAGTCGTACTTGCCGCGGAAGCGGAATAGATAGTACAGTGCAGCCCACACGTAGACGGTGAAAAACCCACCTCGACGATAGATCTCAATACCGTCAATTCTGTCATATTCACTGCTGTGACCATCGTTGCCACAGAAAACAGTGACTTGGTTTCCCATGCTCACCAGTTCTTTACCGAGTTCATGAATATACGTCTCTGCACCGCCAGCCCACGTGTGTTTGGTATCACGCCAATTAAAAAATAAAATTCTCAGACCTTTTTGTGGTGGTTTTTTTGCACGGTGTTGTTCCCAGAAAAGTTTTACAAGTGCTCTGGCGTTGTTCTGTACGGCTACCACCCAATTAAGTGCGATGTGCATGCCAAGTGCCATGACAAATTGGGCAATGCCCATAACCGAAACAACCGTAACGGCATCAGCAACTGATCGAACAAACAAGCTCATGGCTATAAGCTCGAACACAATTAGGATCGCACTGGCGATTGAAAGACCATACACCCTTCTGGTCAAATGATATTGAACAAAAACTCTGGACAGTGAGAAGAATGAAATGCCGATAATGTACAGTGGCATGAGTTGAGCAACGTTTGACAAATCTTTATTAAGTACAATTGGCAGCAGTCTTCCTCCGATCAGTTCATATCCAAGTAACGCCATTACGTGCAGCATTGCCGTTCCCCCCAACATCAACCAAAGCATTTTTTCTGTAGGTCTTTTGGCGCCGTGAGCATTGCTGACCAAAGGAACAAGGAGCACATGAGCAAGGCTTCCAAGGAAGAAAACCATTTTTCCGACTAGGGCAACCAGTCCGTACTGGCCAACCTCATCAGGGGTCAGCAAGTGTGCGATCCAAACCGTATCCAGTGACAAAAATGCCATGGTCGAGAAGCCGGCTAAGGTGGAAACGCCAAAGAATGGTAGCGAGAAGCGAGCAGTGTTATCAATCTCATGATGTGGAATGCTTGCGGCGTTGATTTTGTGTTTGAGGCTCAGTCGGCTTACTAGGAAAGGCAGGTAGAGCGAAATCGGCAGCGCAATGTAAACAAATGGCTGCAGACTTGAATTGGCTAGGGTGACACCAATTACTAGCTTAGAAATGGCTTCTATCAGTGTTACCCCAGCGGCGATTGAGAATTGAAGATTACTGCTGAAGTAGCTGCGATCAAGTGTCAAAAGCAAACCAAACATCCAGGTAGGAGCAATCACCAAAAATGGCAGAGGATCATTGATTTGGAAGAAAAACATTAGTAACGGAGTGAGTGCAATCCACACCGCAGTGATAGCGAGTGCCCATCGGCTGACTTGTGGTCGATATGTTTGCCATGCCACCAATGCTTGCCTATTGCCAGAGTGGCCACTGATGTAGCCGACTCGTTCGCTGATAGTGGTTCCTACCGCTTGGAATACGCTCCCTGCCAAGTAGACAAAGCTATTTACAAGATTGAGCAGACCAAAGGTTGCTAACGGTAGCGTTCTTCCCATGTAGGCGTTGAACACAAGATTTAACAGACTGGCGACAAAGGATGTCCCGATGAGCAGTATGCCACTCAAGTAGACTTTTCTTGTACTCATGAGTGATTGCAAGCGCCCCGTGCTCCACCAGCGTGTAGGTTTGTGAACTGGAATAAATGGTGCGGTCAAGGCAGGGACAACGTCAGATTGTTCGGACTGTAGCTTTTCTTCCAATTCAGCTTTTTTTAGATGGAGGCC
>CAZBTU010000110.1:0-2361 GCA_964494905.1 uncultured Pseudomonadales bacterium
GATCAATTTGACCCCACCTCGCCAGTTATGCCTGGTGACCAGGACAGGGCAAGTTTACATGATGTAAGGTTGGGGACTGGTGATCGCTCCTCGTTGAGAAGGGTCTCCGTACTTGAACCCCGTGGTGTCAGGAAGCAAACCAACTTGGTGCCCGGTTATCCGACAGGCAGGGATAAGGCGACCTTCAGGACAGCCCTCCAAGAGGAGGGTGGTTTTATGAGCGAGATACAGTGGAAGTATCCTGTTTTGGAAAAATTAGTCACACTCGATGATCAGGACGTTGAGGCGGAAAAGATCGCGGTAGCTGGGCTTCAGAACCTGGTACTCGAGTTATTTTCTGATGATGGTCTGGGGGAACCAGAAGAGTGGCTAGAGTTTCATAACTTGCCTGTGCCTCAAACAGGAGATCTGCGACAAGAAGCGACGTTTCGCAGGAGACAAATGTTCCTCCTGAGTCAACTGTGGAAGAATCTGGTCTTTGGCGCGAGGCATAGCTCAAGCGAGAGGGTAATTGAGAGCGTCAACCAACTCACGCTTTGTCGGTTTACTGATGCACACCAAGCTATGAATCACCTTAATACTTTGTTACAAGAGACTGGATTTGCGCCTCCCTTGCGTCCTCGCGAGTAACTCTGGTATAATCACCATTCTGAAAAGATACTCCTCTGTGAGATTGATAAGGAATCACTATGGCAAAAGCTAAAAAAGGACCTCGCCAGGCAGTTGGTCTGAAATGCTCAGTATGTAGTGCGTTTGGGTACATCACTGTTTTCAACAAACTCAATGAACAGCTCAAGAAGCAAACGACTGGTGAGGGAACCTTCCCACTCAGCAAGTACTGCAAAGTTTGCAGGAAGCACACTGAACACACCCAAAGCAAAAAGTTAAAGTAACTTTCTTTTCTCGAAGGTTATTTATCTGCTATTTCTTGGTAGATTTTCAAAATATTTTTGGAGCCATTTATAAAGAGTGGATCAATTTGACGCGCTTTGTGCATGGCTTGTTCAATCCATGATTGCGACATACCCAGAGCGCTTCTCAAGAGTTCTAACTGTTCAACGATACTCGCTGTTTGTGCCCTGCGGCTGATGCTTTTTTGTTCAAACACTTCCCGAATTTTTTCTTCCCACTCGCCCCACTCGGAAAGAGTCAACAAAAAACAACCCGCTGCGGCCGCATCATACGCCATATCACCGGATGGTTTAGTAATAAATCCATGTGCCCAGCTGAAGCCGTGTGTGAGTAGTAACTCATTGGCATCAACGATTTGAGGATGGTACATTACGCGCAGCGAAGCATTTTTTTCTTCAGTTTTTCCGACTGATACACGGTGTTTTTTAGCCATATTGAGAACATCCTGATAAATATCATGATGAGTGGCAGCATAGACCAGTATCCGATATTGATTTGTCTTTTTTCTCAGTTCGGGGAGGAGCTGATCCATCAGGCTTAGGATTTCAGTTTTGTTAGTTCCTAGGCCGCCAGTAGTGATACAGAGATTGAGTGGTCCTTGGCGCCAGGCTTTTTTTTGTCGGCCAGCGGTGAGGATACGCGGATGAATAGGTGGTCCTGTGGTAATGATGCGCTCTGCGTTCATTGCTTTGTCCATCAGGGCAGCTTTTTCTAGCAGTTCAAATCGAGTATTTTCATCGAACACGCAGTACCAGAAGTTGGCGCTTTCAGCATGTTCAAGATATTCCGAACGAATATGAGGGTCGGTCACCACCTGAATGACTCTCTTGCCAGTTCCAGCTAGAATGTTACCAGCGGCAATATGGAGAGAGAGAATCGGCTGAGAAATGTGCTCTGAAAGGTACAAAAGGGGCGGTGTGATGCTCTCCAATATAGGGAGCTTTTGTCGGCCAAACTTATCAATTACTGACTTAAGTGTTTGCAAAAAACCATATCGGGCAATGGTCTTGCCGATAGTTTCTGTTAGTTTAACTGAGCGCCAGTCGTCGCGTGAGACGTAGTTTGTTGGATCTACAATCCAAGCTTTTTCTGGTTGTACAGATTTCCCCCAAGCCTCAGCGGCCAAGCTTAAAGCCATAGAAAAATGAGCTCTCGAAAATACAATATCAGGAATCTGGTCATTGTCTGGGAGACCATGCAGCTCCTTGAGGTCTTCTTTATAACTCGCAGAGACGGTAAAAATTGGGATTCGGGTATGCTCAAGGTATTTTTTGTCTTTGCTTAGGGTTTGGATGAGCAGGGGATCAAAGAGATTGGGCATGTGCTTAGCATAGCTTGTTCGCAACGAATTTGCCAGTCACCCGGAGGTAGCCCTGTGGTACAATTTCTCCACCTAGGGCTATGATGTAATGGTAGCATTAAGGTCTCCAAAACCTTCCGTCCAGGTTC
>CAZBTU010000111.1:0-2347 GCA_964494905.1 uncultured Pseudomonadales bacterium
CATTTGCAGACTTACCGCTGTACACAACCTCTGCATCATATTGTTCATTTGTAACCAACACCGCAAATTGCTTCCCTCTCTCAAGTGCTAAACAGGCAGCCGTTTGCGGATCAACAGTTGCCACAATTGCCTGACTCCCAAGCTCAACCGTGTGCTGAAATCCACTTTGCTCTAGTTCACCTAAAACAGCAATTTGCTGATACAGCGAAGGTGGCATGCCTGTGTAGAATGCATAGAACATGAGTGGATCTGAATAAAATGGTTTAAAAACGATCAGGTTATCTGAGTCGAGCGGTTTAAGAAAGGAATGAAGGTCTGGTAAGTATGATTGATACACATAGTCATTCTTAGAAGTGTGTACACCGAAGTAGGCGACTAAATATCGCGTGGTTTGACCAAGTATAATGCCAACCAATAAAACTAGACCAATATAACACAGAGCCACTTTCTTACGGAACATACCACACGCCAGCTCGACACCAGCAACAATACAAACAATCACGAACGGTAGTAAGGGTGAGAGCCTCACTTTTTGTGGATCGCCTGCAATTAAAGCTGGTATAGCAGCAGCAATGAGTCCAGCAAGGATAAACCAGTTCCAATTAAGCATTGCTTTTTCTCGCCTAGTGCTTGTGGCTAACCAAACTACACCAATCAGGAAAAAGGGGTACAACACAGAATAGAACTGTGCGAACTCGCGAACACTTAAGAATACTGTTTCTTGGTACTCTCCCTCCAAGACCAAGAATTCAGGAGAAAAGGTTGTATAAAATCTCCTCACCAAGGTTTGCGTAGCCAATATTGGTTTGTTCCAAACAGCATCACAAAGTAAACGAGGAAAGTGCTCAGCACAAAATGTTCTGTTTTCATCAATTTGTAATGCTAGACCTTGATCTGCAAAGATTCCTACTTGTGACACACGAGTGCTATTCGCAGAAAAAGCAGACGAACCAAACAGAGGTAGTAGCAGTACCACAAAGATAATCAGTGGAAAAATGCTCTGTTTTAAGACCTTGTTTTTTTTATTCAACCAAAGCATCATCAACCACACTGCAATGAGTGCAATTGTGACTGGTCGATACGCAATATAACTATACCAAGTTAAGGAAAAACTAGCTAAGCCAACGGCAAGCCAGGATCTCTGACCCGATCGAGAACCCTTTACTAGTGCTGCCAAGCCGATTACGAAAAAGAACAGTGCTAAGTTCGACTCAAAACCAATTCTACTCAGGAAAAAAGACCATGGGCTAACTGCAACAATTAACGCAGCAAGTAGCCCAGCTCGTTTACTAAAACCAAGCTCTGTTATTAACCAATACATCAATGCAATAAGTGCAGTGCCAGCGAGCATCGAAGGTAATCTAATGGTAAAAATGCTCGTTCCGAAAGCTGCCACAAAGGGTATCAGTGCATAGCCATAACCTGGAAGCTTGGAATCACCGAAACCTTTAAATATGATTGGCCAAGATGCGCCATGCTCATCTTTTCCGGTTTGGAATAATGAGTTAGCAATGTACCCAAAATGTAACTCATCAATAAGTGCTCCCTTTGGTGCTGTATCAATTCTGTACAAGCGGATGCAAAACCCAACAGTTACTATTAACAAAAGTATAAATAACCAGTACAATTTTTTCATTGGCAGTGACTCCTAAAACACTGACTATTACTCTACTATATGCAGATGCAATATAAAGTACTACTTTTCTCTTTACTTATTTTTATCTTTAACCTTTCTCTCAGGCTCGTTTTCCTAGGATCACATCCACCTGTGATATCGCATGATGAAATTTATTATGTGACTGAGGCGAAAGCGCTTGCAAGCTGGGGAAGCGACACAGCAGATCAGTGGTCACCCCTGACATTAACAGCAGCTAATCCTCTATACGCAGAGCTTCCAGGTGTGCTCATGACACCTGCAGCGATGTTATTCCCAAATGATCCAATCCTTGCTGCAAAGTTAACGCACGCGGTAATTGGTTCTCTTTTGCCTATTATTTTGGGCCTGGTGGCAGCATCGCTTTTTAATAGCAGAGCGACTTTTTGGGTTGTTGTGGGACTTGCAAGTGTAAATCCATGGCTATTCCAGTTCTCACGAATGGGTTTTGATGCACTTTTCAGTTTGTTTTTCTATTTCCTTGGTACTTTGCTACTAACACGGCGCAATAAAACAGCAAAAATCTTGTCGCTCGTTTTCTTCACTCTCGGTTTTTTCCAATACCAAGGGCTTAAGCTCATCTTCCTACCATTCGTTTGGTCCAGTTGTGTTCTCAGCTGGTGGAATGATAAAAGTTGCGAAAAGAAAACTATAAAGAGTCTCATCTTTTCTGTTTATGGGGTGATACTTTTG
>CAZBTU010000112.1:0-2283 GCA_964494905.1 uncultured Pseudomonadales bacterium
CTTTGGCAGTCATCACGTCCTCAGCCGTGGGAGAAAGAATTTTTTGACCCAACAGTGCAGATGGTCTATCGACTACGTTAGTTAGGTCCTGCAACGCACTCTGGTCTTCACGTGTTCCTCGTAGCTCCCCGAGCCTGCCAAATAGTTTTTGGTGAAAACTGCTCATTGTCGATTGCATATTGGCACCATCAACCAGCAGGTGATTGGCAGAAAGCGTTAACCGAGTCGGAGCAATTTGTTTATCCAACGCATCTTTTCCCTCAAGCAATTTCTTGAAATACGAGCTCATGTCAAACAGGCTAAAAGGCTCGTCTGTTACATCCGCGTAGTCGAAACATATGTCACCCTGACCAGTCCCCAGGTTAGCGGTCAGCTCACCCCCATGAATGCCGGTGAGCGGCAGAGTTCGTTGCACTACCGAAAAATCAGCGGCTGCCATTGCCTGGAAGCGCTTAGTCATCATTTCGAGATACCGAGTGTTGTTATTCCCCGTTGCTTGCCTGATAAACTCTGTCAGCTTCTTTGGGCTTTGTAGTATTTGATTTTTATTTGGATCATTCAATAGTTGTTGACGGAGTGCCATGTCAATCTTACGAAACTTCACTAGTTGCAAAAACACTTCTTCAGTCCGCTTCGCTGAGTTATCACCTGCCAACAAAGAGTCAACAAGTGTACGCAACTCTTTATGCATTGCATTGACTTCTAGGTATAGCTCTCCCAAATTCCTCGGCTTGCCATCAGAGTCAAAATATTGAATAGAACGTTCAACCACTCCATCAATGCTCACCACAACCGTCGCTGTTTTACTCGGATCGATAATGTCTATCCCCTCCGGCGTCTTTTTTAAAGCAACCATTAACCCTGAGCGATAGTCTTTATCCATCATTTTTGACTCAATTTCTGCGATTTTTGCAGCTTTCATTTTCGTGTAGTCGATCTGTCCTGAAGTGCTAATTTCAGAGAATCTCTTTTTCTTCATCTTGGCTTCAAACTCATCATCGTACACAGATCTGAAAGCCTCATCCCATATAGCAAATTTTGGTTGATGTATGGCATCCAACAACAACTTCATTTTTTCCTGATGATTCAGGTGAGACGCATGCTTTGTTACCACATTCATCAGTGCTTGAACAAATGGCAGTGCTTCTTGGATAGCAAGGGCCCTTTGCTCAATTGCTGTTGCTTTAACTAAAGCCCTACCATCAATTCCGGCTTCTTCAAACTCTTGTGCTGCTACCAGTTCTCTATTCGGTTGAGACAGCTTCTTTGGCACTGAAAAAATTCCAAATCCCAATGACTCTCGAAGTGAAATGTCGCGAAATAACCGCTCCATCCAGCTCGTTCGCTCACGAAATTTTTTCTCAATCTCGCGAAGGGCAGTGGGAACATTCACCTTGTGATCTTGGCCTTGTTGAACCACATAGTCCCAAAAAGATCCAAAAAACCTCCCAACAAGCCCAGCTTCACCCAACAGCAATACTGAAACTTTCAATGGCAAATGGTGATAGCGGAGTTTCTTCTTAACTACATCGTGCATCTGTGCTAAGAAATTTTCCCGGGACCCCTGCGTGGTCCTAAAAAGCTCATCAGCCGCTGTAAATGATTCCGCCATGGTTTGCTTAATCACATCCTGCAAAATTTCTAGTGGATCCTGTTGATACCGTTCCATAGTCGGGTCATTTTCATGAACAGCAAAAAAGGTGTCGAAACCTGGAATTAACGCGTTGAGTGCATTTGGTGTGTCAACCAACACTGGGAGCACTAAATCATAGACTGGGGTATCCTGTGCTCTGACGTACAATTCGCCAGACTGTGGGTGTTTCGGTCCCTCGAGCTTTACAGGGTTAGATTTCCCCATAAATTCACGTGGAATTTGTAAGCTATCTTCAGGCATAGACAAAATAGCTGTGAACAAACAGCTACCTTATTTATGGTAGCACGAATCGAGAAGGTACGCAGCTAATGTAAGGACTAGCACTCGATGCAACAGTCTGCTAATTACCACTTCACAATTAGAGTTTGGCTGGGTACAATTAATCCATATGAACCTCGATAAACTTACC
This sequence comes from uncultured Pseudomonadales bacterium, assembly GCA_964494905.1. Classification (GTDB taxonomy): domain Bacteria; phylum Patescibacteriota; class Microgenomatia; order UBA1400; family PJMF01; genus CAZBMX01. The sequence continues at coordinate 2,064 of CAZBTU010000112.1, forward strand.
ACCAAATCCTCACAGGCTCTCGAGGGAGCAATGCAACTAGCCGGAAAACTCGGCCAAAGCGAAATTAGGCCAATTCATCTTGCTACGGTGCTCACAGAGCAACCTGATGGGGTGGTACCAAGCATCTTGACTCAACTCCAAAAAGATCCAAAGACGATATCAAAAAACCTACAATCTGAGTTGAGCAAACTCCCAACCGTTTCTGGGGGAACCCAAGCAT
>CAZBTU010000113.1:0-2255 GCA_964494905.1 uncultured Pseudomonadales bacterium
ATCGACATTAAGGCAGATAAACGTTTCCCGGTTGAAACTAGAGTGCGGCGATTAGAGAAGTACGAGCATCATTCGCAAGCCGCTATCTCTGAAGCAAAAAAATGTGTGGATGAGTTTGCTAGGCAGGGCTTTATCATGGTTACACCACAGCTCCAGCCTGAGAATCCATTTATCGCCAAAGAAGGGACTGTTATCGTATTTCTTCCGGGGAAGGAAGATATTACCTTAGGCAAACGTGAGCTAGATGAATATATTGCTGAGATCGGGGCACAAGGCACTGTTGAAGTGCTGTCTTGCCACTCAGAGGTGAGTGACTCTGAGCGAGAGAGGGTTAAAGCACCTACGAAGAAGGGGGTGCTAAGGATTGTATGCGCAACAGAAATTGTCAGATCTTCAGTTACGCCACCTACCACCATTGGAGTGATTGATAGTTTGCAGGTAAAACGCAGGCAAGTCGATGCAAATGGTGTTACACACTTGCGAAAAATTACGATACCTGGTGCACTAGCAGATCAGGGTAAAGGTCGAGGCGGGAGGCAAAATCCAAGTTTTTACATTCCCATTTCAGCCGGATCCGAATACGAACAAATTACAAATCGCAACTATGATGGCTACTGGCCGTTGCCACAAATTACTGAAGATTCCGTGGTGAATGTGGCACTGCAGTTTGCTGCTTTTGGTATTTCACTGCGAGATGCGGATTTGATGGATAAGCCATCACTGCAAAAAATTAACCAAGCGATCATCCGGTTACAGAAAATTGGCGCATTAGACGATAAGGAAAAAATTACGGAGCTCGGGGAGAAACTCAGGCGATTCCCCATTGATCCTGAGCGCGCAATGGTTTTGATCACGGCTGAAAAATTAGGTGTATTGCCAGAAGCACTCGTAGCCACAGCGGTAATTGAGAATGAGGGAATTTTCTTTAAGCCAGGGGATAGTTTTGATAGTTTGACAGTGAGTGAAAAAACGGCAAAGCGGATTTTACGCCAGTTCATCAAAGACATTAAAGATAAATATACATACAGATATGAGGTACGAGAAAAAGCTGCAGCGATTAATTTAGGATCACTCTCAGTTTCTGAGTCACTCTCAGTTTCTGAGTCACTCGCTGCACTCTCAGCTATAGTGCCGATACCTTGGCTGATTGACGAAGGCAATGGTTTGTATGAACTGAAAATGTCAGAAAAAAGCTTCAAGGATTTGAAGTTTGATTTCACTCCAATCGTTAAAGCAGAAATGCAAGCCCTTGCCAAGGAATCTAACTCTGACTTTGTAGCTGCTGTTGAAGCATACCGGGCATACAAGCAACATGAGTCTGAGCTAGAACAGCAATGGAATACGCTCAAGAGAACTTTAGATGAAAAGTTAGCCACATGGTGTCAGCGAAATGCGAGAGGACTTTCACTAAAAGACATAGAGTTACTCAGCGAGGTGAAAGATATTCGTGAAGCAATACGGAGTGGGTTGTTGGGAGATTGGACGGGGAAGCTAATTCCCTCCAAAGATATCATCTATTCATTCCGCTCTTACAAACGTGACCAAAAAAATAGGTTGGGAATAGTACGAAATAAATATGAATTTGTGAAAGGAAGGCTTCGGAACTGGGCTGAGTCACACTTCATGTCGTATAAAAAATTAACAATGGTTGATGCCACACTTGCAGAATTGCTAGAAGAGGTCGGGAATTCTGGCCTAAAACTCAATCATAACCATGAGACTGTTCGTCAGTTTGACGGAGCAGCACTAACACAATCCCTAGCTTCAGGTCTTATTGATCACGTCGCGATATTGGTAGATCAAAAAAGTCAAAACTACACCGGAGCACTCGCTAAAAGCATGTTGCTCCCATACACCTCTGTTTGTCCGTCGTCTTCTAAGTTGATACTCACCGCTGGTGTTCGCAAAGAAACTGAAAGGGTGAGGGTTGAATCGCATTTCATGAGTATGGCAGCACCTGTTACTGCCGACATGCTTGCAGCAGCAGCACCAAGGTTATGGAAACGGTCTCTTGATGAGAAATCACTCAAGTTCAACGAAGCATCAGGGCGTGTATTTGTGAACCAAGTATCTGAATTCAATGGACAGACTATAGAAGTGATTGATGTCCCAGCTAGTGGTGAGCTTGGGGTACGAGGTATGGCTCAAGCGCTCATAAAAAAGCAGACCAAGCTGCCTTTTGAGGCAGCTAACTTGGATTTAATTCAACGAGCAAGAAATTTAATGGTTCGCAAGAATAACAGAATTTTGACCTT
>CAZBTU010000114.1:0-2240 GCA_964494905.1 uncultured Pseudomonadales bacterium
ATCGACATTAAGGCAGATAAACGTTTCCCGGTTGAAACTAGAGTGCGGCGATTAGCGAAGTACGAGCACCATTCGCAAGCTGCTATCTCTGAAGCAAAAAAATGTGTGGACGAGTTTGTTAGGCAGAGCTTCATCATGGTTACTCCAGAGCTCGAGCCTGAGAATCCATTTGTTGCCAAAGAAGGGACCGTTATTGTATTTCTTCCGGGGAAAGAAGATATTACGAAAGGCAAGCGTGAGCTAGATGAATATATTGCTCAGATCGGGGCACAAGGCACTGTTGAAGTGCTATCTTGCCACTCAGAGGTGAGTGACTCAGAGCGAGAGAGGGTTAAAGCACCTACGAAGAAGGGCGTGCTACGGATTGTCTGTGCAACAGAAATCGTCAGATCTTCGGTTACTCCACCAACCACCATCGGAGTGATTGATAGTTTGCAGGTAAAACGCAGACAAGTAGACGCAAGGGGTGTCACACACTTGCGCAAGATTACTATTCCTGGAGCACTCGCAGACCAGGGTAAAGGTCGCGGTGGGAGGCAAAATCCGAGTTTTTACATTCCCATTTCAGCTGGATACGAATACGAACAAATTACAAATCGCAACTATGATAGCTACTGGCCACTACCACAGATCACAGAAGATTCTGTGGTGAATGTGGCTTTGCAGTTCGCGGCATTTGGTATTTCGCTGCGAGATGCGGATTTGATGGACAAGCCCTCACCAGAAAAAATTAATCAGGCAATGATTCGACTACAAAAAATTGGTGCATTAGATGACGAAGAAAAAATCACAGAATTGGGAGAGAAACTAAGGCGATTTCCTATTGATCCCGAGCGCGCAATGGTTCTGATCACGGCTGAAAAATTAGGTGTGTTGCCAGAAGCGCTCGTGGCCACTGCAGTAATCGAGAATGAGGGAATTTCTTTTAAGCCAGGGGGTAGCTTTGATAACTTGACAGTGAGTGAAATAACCGCAAAGCGGATTTTGCGCCAGTTCATCAAAGTCATTAAAGATAAAAGTTATACATACAGATATGAGGTACGAGAAAAAGCTGCAGCGATTAATTTAGAATCACTTTCGGTTTCTGAATCACTCGCTGCACTCTCAGCTTTAGTGCCAATGCCTTGGCTGATTGAAGAAGGCAATGGTCTGTATGAACTGAAAATGTCAGAAAAAAGTTTCAAGGATTTGAATTTTGATTTCACTCCAATTGTTAAAGCAGAAATGCAAGCCTTTGCAACTGAATCAAATTCTGATTTTGTAGTTGCTGTAGCTGCATATCGTGCATATAAACAGCATGAGTCTGAACTTGAACGACAATGGGATACACTCCAGAGAGCTTTAGAAGAAAAGTTAGCATCATGGTGTGTGCGAAATGCGAGAGGACTTTCACTCAGAGACGTAGAGTTACTGAGCGAGGCCAAGGATATTCGTGAAGCAATACAGAGTGGGTTGCTGGGAGATTGGGTGGGGAAGCTAATCCCTTCCAAAGATCTTATCCACACATTTCGCTCCTACAAACGTGATCAGAAAAATAGGCTGGGAATTGTGCGGAATAAATATGAGTTTGTGAATGGAAAGCTTCGGAATTGGGCTGAGTCGCACTTCTTGTCGTATAAAAAACTGACCATGGTTGATGCCACACTCGCAGAATTGCTCGAAGAGGTTGGAAATTCTGGCCTAAAACTCAATCACAATCATGAGACTGTTCGTCAGTTTGATGGAGCAGCACTAACACAATCCCTAGCTTCAGGTCTTATTGATCACGTGGCCATATTGAAAGACCAAAAACAGCAGAGCTACACTGGAGCACTCGCAGAAAGCATGTTGCTTCCATACACTTCTGTTTGTCCGTCTTCATCTAAGTTGCTACTGACCGCTGGTGTTCGTAAGGAAACCGAAAGAATAAGGTTCGAGACCCATTTCATGAATATGGCAGCACCAATTACTACAGACATGCTTGCAGCAGCAGCACCAGCGTTATGGAAACGGTCCCTTGATGAGAAATCACTCAAGTTCAACGAAGAATCAGGACGTGTAATTGTGAGCCAAGTATCTGAATTCAATGGCCAGACTATCGAAGTAATTGATATTCCAGCTAGTGGTGAGCTCGGGGTACAAGGCTTGGCTCAAGCGCTCATAAAAAAACAGACCAAGCTGCCTTTTGAGGCAGCTAACTTGGATCTAATTCAACGAGCAAGAAATTTAATGGTTCGCAAGAATAACAGAATTTTGACCTT
>CAZBTU010000115.1:0-2180 GCA_964494905.1 uncultured Pseudomonadales bacterium
AGCTCTGTCGCAACGCTTGGCCATGTCTAAATTTATGCGCCCATGGTCCATCGAGGTTACTCAGTTGCGCCTCTATCGCAGCTAACTCAGCCATTAGTTGACTAACAAGTCCTGATTCAAACCCGAAGTAACGTTCTATACCAGTTTGTAGTTGCCACTCCCATGTACCAAACTGGAGTTCATTTTCTGTCACTTGCAGTTCTTTGCCAGTCAAAGAAAGTTCTGTATCACCAGGCCTATCAGTATGAGAATCAACCAATTGATTTGGCATTAGTTAAACCAAAAACCCGAGTAGCTTCCCGAGCAACTTATAAATTAAGCTGTTGCAATTCTTCAAAAAGTTTTTTCTGCTCTCGGCTTATTTTTTCAGGCATCTGTACCAAGATTCTAACGTACAAGTCACCTTTGCCCGTGCCACTGAGCATCGGCACACCCTCACCCCGGAGGCGAATCATAGTGTGCGACTGCGTGCCAGGCCGTATCTTGAGCTTCAGTGGCTCTGTTATTGTCTCAACACTTGTCACACCACCCAACACCGCAACCGTCAAAGGAATTTCGTGATCAATAAAGAGATCAGCGCCTTCGCGCTTGAAGTGCGGATGTGTCCTCACATCAATGGTCACATCGAAAGCATCGAAGCGAATCCGAGTGCCATTGTCAGCCCCTGCTGGAATTTTGATGCTGTGCTTCTTCCCATCAATCTGAACTTCTTTGGACGTCCCTTTAACCGCTTCCATGAAGTCTATGGTCAAACCATAACGAGGTCTTTGCGCTGCCCGAGCAAAACCGCCACCGAAAAAAGATTCAAAAATCTCAAACGGATCGCCAAAATCCATGCCTTCAAAGGGATTACTATTACCAGTTGAGTAGGTGTAGGTGAATGGCCCTTGCCGAAAACCGCCCCCGAACGGTGATCCACCCATCCCTGAGGCTGGATCAAACGCTGCGTGGCCAAACTGATCATAGGTCTTCCGCTTTTGAGCGTCAGAAAGAACTTGATAGGCTTCGTTAATTTCCTTGAACTTTTGTTCAGCCTCGGCTTTTTTATCTTGATTTTTGTCGGGATGCCACTTAAGCGCCATTTTGCGGTACGCAGACTTAATCTCCGAAGCTGAAGAGTCTTTTTTTACCCCCAAAATCTCGTAGTAATCTCGCTGTGTTGGCATGTCTCTCAATTATCTAATACCTGATACTAGGTCAAATGTTCACACTTTTTACTCTTACCGTGAAAACTCTGTGAAGAATTATACACATAATACAGAGCGTTGCATGGTCTGGGTTAAATATCCGCAATAGCTTTACCTTACGATATCAAGAAATTTGGACATTCTGATTTCCCTTCAGTGCAAACTCGTAAATTCTCTTGCGCTGTTGATCAGAGGCTCTCAACCTGATAAGACAGTTGGGATCGATTACTTCAACGAGTTTTTTCATTTTTTTTAAAAATGAAACTCCTTCACTCAGAAGACCCTTTCCACCTAGTTGTTGCACTTCTTTTATTTTGTGAAGATAAGATGAATTGATTGAAGTTACCTCATCATTATTCCAATCTTCAAGAAACACGAAATCTATTTGTGTGATCTTATCAGGTAGCGCAGTATTTCGTTTACTCCGCCGCTTCAGGAATGTTGAGATAAGCACAACTCTGCCATCTATTACCGTAGCGAACTCGGACAACTCGTAATTCGCAGGCAACAATTGCATTAGTCCCTCCCAAACTCCACCACTCCTTGGTTCAGCATCTCGTGAGCGCATTTGTTGGGTAGACGGATCAACATACAAATGAGCACCAAGGCTTGTTAAGTAGTCAACCACCGCTTTGCCCAGAAATGCCTCAAAATATTGCCGTTCCTTTTCATTGGCAAGACAATGTCCTGAAACTCTCTCCACAGCCATGTCATCATCTGCCAAATGTCCTTGACCAATGGCTTGTTCAGCTAACATAGTTGTATATCCAGTCACCCTCTTGCTACTGGCGATGCAGCAATACAATTTTTAACTTACTACTTCGCCTTCTTCTGCAGATTTTTTGGCGTTGTCTGTTTTGCTATTAGATTTCTCTTCTTGATTTGCATCTGTTGCAGTGTCCGTGGCTGCTTCTGGACTTGCAGCTTTTTCAGCTTGCGCTTTTTCAGCTTGCGCTTTTTGCATGGCTTCGCCAATTTTTTGGGCTGACTGCA
>CAZBTU010000116.1:0-2152 GCA_964494905.1 uncultured Pseudomonadales bacterium
GTGATATTGTGAATGAACTTAAAAAAATAAAAGCAGGTGAAGGCCCAGATTTACAAGTACACGGCAGCGGAAATTTAGTCCAGACGCTTCTCAAAAGCGACTTAGTGGACGAGCTTTGGCTAAAAATTTTCCCAATAACGCTAGGAATGGGTAAACGTTTGTTCGCAGAAGGAACAATCCCAGCAGCTTTCACATTGACGGAGACTAAAAATTCTCCGAGTGGTGTAATATTTGCAAACTACAGGCGCTCTGGAAAGGTTAAAACAGGATCATTCTAGTAAGAAATTTTTTATCTGTAATATTTGGTAAGCATAGATCATAGCTCTTTTACACCTATACGTGGTGACAGAATCCTCTGATACAATTTTAGTTATGAGTGAAGATGTGTTCGAGTCATACAGAAAAAAGTATGATGTTGCCAGGAGTAAAAGCAGGCGAGAGCTAATTAACGAGGCTATAGCTACTATCACTACCGCATATGCGGAGCAAACGTCTGAGACTTTCCAAAGATTTGTTCAAGATAGGAAAATTGACATTACGGCTCTTGAAGCAAAATATGGCGAAAAGATTGATGCAATTCTAGCAACGTTTAACATGCAGGCCATATCAAGTGCTGAGCGAGAAAACGTATTGATATCTGCTGAGTTTTTTTATCAATTCGGCGAAAGTGTCGCAAGAGTTTATTCTGACTTTGCTTCGGCACTCGCAGAAATTCTTGAGTTAAATAACATAAAAGATGACACAACCATTTTGTTTAGCGGTAGAGATTCATTGCCGCTATTTATTGCAGCACAAAATAACGAAAGGCTCAAATCACGTCCGATAAAGTGGTTGAAGCTCGGAAGGCGACAAATATACTTTTTGCTACTTCCTCAGTGGTGGACAAAGGAGCCCAATGTTTTGGTAGATGCACTCGGAGATAAGTTGGATGGTGCTTCTAGCACAGTGGTTGTAGACTTTGGATTTAGGTCAACAGTTGATCGCACCGTTCTTTCCTACCTTGCATTTCTAAGAAAAAAAGGATTGTTGGATTATCCCAAACCAAATTTAGAATTGTTCTGTCTATTCCATCTTGGGAATTATCAGCGAAAGCTTGATTTTGAGGATGTCAAACGATATTTATCTGATGACACACCAGAGGATGTTTTGGAAATCATGGAAGAAGAAGATGAGGCTAACAGAACAAAGACTTGGGGGTATCTGAATAATCTTTTTGAGGTGATGGTGGATAAAAATTCTGGCATAGAACTCCCCTTTTTAGAAATATCCGATCAGAGTATGTCATTTAAAGAAAAATTTTTCACCTTTCTGGAGGCACTGCAAGAAATTGGTGCAAGTGTCACTGAGAGTACAAGAGATAGCTTCTACACTCTCAAGCAAGGCAGAGAGGAAAAAGCACTCCCAGCGAAACCACTTCAGATTAGTATGGGCAGATTAGCATTTTTACAAGCAATGAAAAATTCAGCATCTTCAACAAAAAGTATTTTTTCACCTGAGAATATCTCAGGACTGGCTGACGCATATCAACAAATAATTGAGTATCCTGGCGCATTTATCTCTCTTTTTGACTCAAAAAGGAATGAGAGCGATGAGTTGTACCGTGATCCGACAATTCCTACTCAAATTAGAAACTTACAAGATTTGCTCACTTTTACTGGGCGCGAAAAGGCAAGTCAATAGATAGCAGGTGAGGGAAGAAGTGGCACTTGGTTGCTCCTAAGACAGAGCAAGTTTGTTACTTATTTATAGATGACCGGTGCGGCTATGTGAACATGGTTGCCCAAGAACTGAGACGAGTTAGAGATTGCGCTAGAAATTGTTCGGTTCTGCCGAATATTTAAGCCAAAAGCAAAAGTACTCTGTTCCTCAACAGAGTACTTTTATGAATTCAAGTTATTGTTATACTTAACAACTATGAAAGCACAAAAACCGAAGACTGTAGACGAGTATATTGCGCAAGCGCCATCAGCAGCACAGGATAAACTTCGTGAACTTCGACTGTGTTTACAGAAGGCGGCTCCGAAAGCACAAGAAGTTTTAAAGTGGGGTCAACCAGCATTTGTTGCAGAGTATATTTTGTTTGTGTACGCAGGATTTAAAGGTCATGTTAGTCTGCACCCAACTTCACAGGTAATCGCTGCCTTTAAAGATG
>CAZBTU010000117.1:0-2085 GCA_964494905.1 uncultured Pseudomonadales bacterium
GATAACTGGTAGTTTCTTTTGAGTTTTTTTGAGCCAAATCATTGAGCCCAACACACATAAACCCATGATGAGTGTGTGAATTTCGAGATCGGTGACCGCTGCCCGCAAAACAGCCAGAACAGTTTGATATTGGTACTCTGAAGAACTCACAGTCACACCAAAAAACTTAGATAACTGTGTAGTAGCGATAATCACTGCCGCAGCATTGGTAAATCCATATACCACTGGATGCGAGAGGAGGCTAACTAAGCCGCCAAGTTTGAGTAAGCCAAGCGCTATTTGAAATAACCCAAGGCAAAAAGCCAACGCAACGGCCAACGCTATGTACTCGGGAGTGCCTTGCACAGCTAGCGGTGTTAAAGCTGCGGCAGTCATGACTGAGAGAATCGCTACTGGACCTGTGGACAGTTGTTTGCTAGAGCCAAATAAAGCTGCTATGAAGGGAGCAATCAGCGCAGTGTATAGCCCAAATGTGACGGGTAGTCCAGCCAGCTGTGCATATGCAAGAGACTGTGGAATGAGAATAAGCGCTACGGTAAGACCAGCTGTAAAGTCTTGCTTGAGTTGTGGTAAGGATGGGCGCTTACCGGAAAAGAGCATGCAATCAGTGTAGCAAATAAAGTGTCGGGATGTGTTGTAAGTTGTTTTTGCGGCGCAGTCATTCCCTTTTTACAACAATGCAATGCAGCTCGACCTTCCAGGGGAAAATTTGCGCAAATTATGATACACTAACAAATTCAGTATGCCAGGCGAAACAATCATAAACTTCACCAATGTTACCTTTGAATACGGCTTGCACCGTGAGATTTTAGATGAAGTCAACTTCTCAGTACGGAGTGGTATGAAGGTAGCGGTGATGGGACAGAATGGTGCTGGCAAAAGTACAATATTCAAGCTAATCACAGGTGCACTCAAGCCACTTGCTGGTACAGTTTCGGTTAAACATGAGCTCACCGTAGCCACAGCGCATCAAGTCATCACCCCTGAGGAGCGAGAACTAACAGTTGAAGCATTTTTCAACAGAGTCTGTAAAGAAGATTCTCACATTCTGCGAAAACGCATGGCTGAGGCTCTTAATGCAGTTAATTTGGTTGCACCCTCTGACAAAATAATCAATGATTTCTCGGGTGGGCAACAAGCTCGGCTGTTATTGGCAGCGGCATTAATTCAGAAACCTGATGTTTTACTCCTTGATGAGCCCACCAATAACCTTGATGCTGCTGGCATTGGGCATCTGATGGTGTTTCTGATGATGTATCAAAAAACTGTTCTAGTAATTTCGCATGACGCTGATTTTTTAAACACCTTCACCGATGGCGTTTTATACTTGGACAACTTTACTCGCAAGGTTGAGCAATATTCAGGTAACTACTACGACGTGGTTGAACAAATTAAGCAAAGAATAGAGAGAGAAAACAGCCAAAATGCTCGAATGGCCAAAGAGATTCAAGAAAATAAAGAGAAAATAAACTTTTTTGCTCATAAGGGCGGTAAGATGCGGTTGGTTGCTCGAAAGATGCGGGAGAAAGTTGAACAGTACGAGAGCGAAAAAGTAGATGTTCGTAAGGAAGATAAGCCGATTCGCAAGTTTCAGATTCCAGTGCAGACTGATCTTCCTTCAACAATCATGACTATCGATTCTTTCACCATCATGAAGGATCACAAAGAGGTAACAAAGCCTGCAAAAATTTTGTTGGGCAAGAATGAACACTTACAGATTGTTGGTCCTAATGGCATAGGAAAAACTACCTTAATCGAGTCTATGGCGACTGGCACCGCTGTTGGTGCAAAGATAAGTCCAGGTGTACGCGTGGGCTACTACCGTCAAGATTTCTCAACATTGAATTATGCACACACAGTGCATGAGTCTCTGTTGGAAGCTATGTTAGCTGGTGATGGTAGTGGGAGTGAGGAATACTTGCGTTCAGTTGCGTCAGGATTTTTATTAACTTCGCGTATCATAAACTCGGAAATTCACAGTATTTCTGAAGGCCAGAAGGGCTTGGTTTGCTTTGCGCGATTAGTTCTGCAAAAACCGGGATTGCTCATTCTTGATGAGCCTACCAATCACATTAACTTCCGGCA
>CAZBTU010000118.1:0-2058 GCA_964494905.1 uncultured Pseudomonadales bacterium
TTTGTTTCGAATAGCCTTTTTCTACCGATTGGGTTATAAATTGTGACTTGTTTTCATCAAGAATTTTCTTTTTCTTTTTGCCGATTGCTCGACGAAGGATATCCGCTTCACCGAGTGAATAACCAGCCATGACGTGTGCAATCTCCAAAATCTGCTCCTGGTACACCATGACCCCATAGGTTTCTTCTAGGATTTGCTTGAGTGATTCATGTGGATACTCAATGGTGTCAGGCTTGTGTTTACCCTCAATAAAAGTTGGAATAAGATCCATTGGTCCAGGTCTATATAAAGCTACCATGGCTGTGATATCAGAAAATTGGCTAGGGCGTAGGGTGCGAGCCACACGGCGCATACCAGCGGATTCCAACTGAAAAACACCCATTGTGTCCCCGCTCGATAACAGCTCAAAGGTCTTAGTATCATTCAAGGGCAGATTGGAGACGTCGATTGACGTATTTTTGTATTGTTCAATCAAATTAACCGCTGTTTGAATAATTGAAAGATTTCTGAGGCCAAGGAAGTCAAACTTGAGCAGCCCGATGGCATCGTCGGAAACGTTACAATCAAGCGCGTACATGTCGTATTGAGTGATCGTTTTGCCTGTTTTGCTATCTTTTTGGATTGGCGTGTAATCCGGCAGTGGCTTATCGGTGATGATGATTGCTGCTGCGTGTACTGAGGAATGACGAATGCTGCCTTCAACTTCTTGAGCAAGATCAATCAGCTCCTTGAACTTTGGCTGCTCGTAGTATCGAGTTAGATCTGGCACTTCGTCTACTGCTTTTTTAAGTGGTGTCTTCTTACCTGGTATGTTAGGGATGAGCTTGGCAATTTTATCTGGATCTTCGTACGGCATCCCAAGCACTCTGCCTATATCTCGGATAGCCACTCTGGCTTCCATACGACCAAAAGTAATGACGTGTGCAACGTGATCACGTCCGTACTTTTCAGACACATACTCGATAACTTCATCTCGGCGATCATCAGCGAAGTCCATATCAATATCAGGTGGAGTTGGGCGCTGAGGGTTGAGGAAGCGTTCAAATGCCAAGCCATGTTCGAGCGGATCAATAGTGGTAATTCCCAGACAATATGACACGAGAGCGCCTGCTGCTGATCCACGACCTGGTCCCACACCAATACCTTTGTTGCGCGCCCAGTTCACAAAGTCCTGGGTAATCAAAAAATATGCAGCATAGCCTTTGTCATTTATGATCCCTAGTTCATACTCAAGTCTGTCTAAAATTGACTGGTCCAATTGAGCAAACTTTTTGGTCGCACCCTCTATGGTCAAGTCTTTTAGGTACGAAGCCATTGTTTTATCTTCTGGAATTTCAAAATGAGGAAAAATAAGCTTACCAGTCGGTATTTCCACATCACATTGCTCTGCTATCTTGACAGTGTTCTCTATAGCTTCTGGGTAATCAGAAAATAGTTCAACCATTTCTTCAGTTGAACGAAGATAGTAGTCTGGTGAGTCAAGCATGGTCATTCTGTGTGTGTCACTGATCAGCTTGCGTGTTTGAACACAGAGAAGCGCATCCTGTGCTCGGGCCTGGTGTGGTTCGGCATAGTGGACATCATTTGTGGCAACCATCGGCAAATCAAGTTCTCGGGCGACTGCGACTTGTTTCTTGGTAAGCGCTTTCAATTCCGCGATTTGAGGATGAACTTGGAGTTCGATAAAAAATCTGTCGGGAAACTGTTTTTGATACTTTTTAAAAAGTGCCAACGCCTCGTCATCCTTATTGTCCCTGAGGAGTTTATTGAACCAACTATTCATGCATCCACTCAAGATGATCAGTCCCTCGCTGTGGCTGAACAAGGCTTCCTCATCGATGCGAGGTTTGTATGAGAAGCCTTCAAAATTCGCAATGGATGTAAGGTGCATCAAGTTTTGGTAGCCCTGAAAGTCCTTGGCTAAAATTGTGAGATGGGCTTGATCTGATCCCATCCGGGTTTGCTTGTCGAATCTTGACTTTCTGGCAACATACGCCTCAACACCAAGGATGGGCTTTATCCCTGCTTTTTTGCAGGCATTGTAGAAGTGAGGAATGC
>CAZBTU010000119.1:0-2034 GCA_964494905.1 uncultured Pseudomonadales bacterium
CTACTTTCTTAAAAGAACGGTGAGAACATTAGTCGTAAATAATCAGCAACACGTCATCGAGATATTAGAAGAAGAATGTTCTACAGATTATTCACAAGATAAGGAAGTTGAAGAAACTGAGCTAGAAAATGCTAAAGCAGCATTCGTTGAACCAGTCGTTCAAGCTGAAAAGCAAGAAGAAATTGAAGAACCTGTTTAAATCATTCCTATGATTTTCTTCAGACGCTGAACATTCTCAGCATCTGGACCTTCTTCGTCAATACCAGGGACTTCTAAAATCAAAGGAATCTTGGCTACGTTTTTATCATGAAGGAAAGCTGCTAGTTCCTCTTGAGGAATGGTACCATCACCCAAGTTTTGATGACGGTCTCTGCCAGAATCAAACGGATCTTTGCTGTCATTGACGTGAATACAATACAAATTATCCCACAGCTTTAATGCTGATATATCAGTTAATGCAACTGTATCGCCTTTGCCAGCCAAATGATATCCAGAAGCAAAACCATGACACGTATCGAAGCACCATCCCAGCCTGTTGCCAGACACAAAACCGCCAACACGTTCTAGTTCATCAAGTAGCCAGCGAACTTCTTCCAATGGACTGCCAATTTTACCTTGCTGACCGGCCGAATTTTCAATTAATAAACGAGAGCTCTCAGGAGTTGCTTTTAACAACTTCTCTAACTCCATCACAATTTGGTTGTTGACCGAATCCCAACCTCGACCCTGGTGACTACCTAAATGCACCACCACACCCGAACCTTGAATCAGTGCATCGAACTCAAGTTCATACTTTAATGACTCGAAAGATTTGCGAAGCAAATCTGGCTTGTCCGATGCCAAATTCACCAGATATAGTGCATGTGTAAAGATTGGTGAGACTGAGTATTTACGCACATTAGCGAACAATTTTTCTATATTGAACTCAGTCAGTGGTTTTTTGTTCCAAACACGAGGGCTACTGGAAAATAATTGAACTGCGTTGCACCCGATAGTAAAGGCTTTTTCGACTGCTAAATGTAAGCCGCCCGAAGCCGAAACGTGTGCACCAATTTTTCGTTCATTCATAGTGTCCCCCCTGCTCTTGCGTTGGTAGTGTACCATTAGTACTAATTATGCAACAGCTTCCCTCAGTACAGGTCGACAAATTTAATGTCTATTACGACAACAAAGAAGAGCTACTTTTACTCAAGAAAGAGATCTTTTCCCAGCACTGTTACTACTTTGAGACTAACACCGCTCGCCCATTTATCATTGATGCAGGTGCGCATATTGGCCTAGCCACACTGTATTTCAAAAAACAGTACCCATTATCCAGAATTGTAACTATAGAACCTGAGCCTCAGAACTTTATGATTCTTGGGAGAAATATTTGGGAAAATAAACTTTCAAATATCACCACAGTTCAAGCAGCTTTGGCTACGGAATCAGGCAAGACTACGTTACACGTTGATCAAAAAAAGTCATGGCGCAGCACCACTTCTCAACTACAAGATGCTTGGAATGGCGAGCTGCCTTCTGAACCGATTACTGTTAATGCAATTACCTTGAGCAGCTTACTGACAGAACCAGTCGACTTACTCAAACTTGATATTGAAGGCAGCGAGCTTGCAGTATTGCAAGAAGCTGATGCGCAATTAGGTTTGGTTGATCAACTGTTTATTGAGTTTCACCCGCACTCTCACCAGTCACTATCTGACTTAATTGCGCTGCTAACAAAACATCAATATCGATTAAATATTTCAAAAGATGGCGGAGAAATAACACTGCACCAAGCGTATTCACTTGGACTGGTGTTAGTTCACGCGCAGCGACGTTAAATCTACCAAGTAAATAATGGAAACTTTGCCGTCAACGCTTTAACTTCCTTGCGAATTGCCAACAATTCTTTGTCTTTCAGCGCATTCACTCGAAATTTCTTCAAAAATGCTGCTCGCTCTTTTTTATCTTCTGGCAACTGCTGTTGACTCACATGTTTAGCCACTCTGGCGATCCACCTAGCGATCATATTCATTTCTTTTTCTTTCATTACTC
>CAZBTU010000120.1:0-1993 GCA_964494905.1 uncultured Pseudomonadales bacterium
GGAAAACCATTCAACCAAAACCGCTCATT
Source organism: uncultured Pseudomonadales bacterium (assembly GCA_964494905.1). Taxonomy (GTDB): domain Bacteria; phylum Patescibacteriota; class Microgenomatia; order UBA1400; family PJMF01; genus CAZBMX01. The sequence continues at coordinate 30 of CAZBTU010000120.1, forward strand.
TATCTTCAAAATATGCGGCGAAGTAAAAATCCCCACTTTAAATCCATCTCGCCAAAGGTAGTTTCCCAGAAGATTTGCCACGCTCCCCTTCCCCTTCGATCCGGCCACATGCACATATTTCAATCGGCCATATTCAACCCCATATTCAACCAAAAAACGCCTCACCCGACCCAAATCAAAATCAGCAGTGCGATAACTCACCATCTTCTCATAATTCATAAAGGATTCCAGATATTTCTCAGCATCGCGGTAATCACCCGCCCTTTCAAAATTCATATAGACTGATGTTTGGAAAAAAACGAAAAATCCAGTCCTACGCAAACTACTACCAAAAAAAGGCTCCTTTAACAAGGCCGCGTCAACAGGGTCGCGAACTAAAACGCAGCAATCCACGCACCGAGAGGACAAAAAAGCTGCTGAAACTGATCACAATCATTGCCTTTGTGCTGACGTTGATCTACGGCCTATTTTTCTCCAGTTATTTCGATATAAAACAGATATCCTTTGGCGAAAGCGAAAAAAACGAGATTACCACCGCCATCAGTAAAAAGCTTCAGTCGCAAATCAATAAAAGCCTAATTTTCCTGGACACCGAAGATCTGGAAGTACAGCTCATTAGCCAATTTTCCGAACTGGAAAGTCTGAAAATCAAGAAAGATTATCCAAATATTCTCGTGGTGGAACTCTCCAAATACCCCCAAATAGCCAACATCATCAACCAAAGCGATACTCTCAAAAAGAGCTTTATCATCAACTCTATCGGCTATAGCGTAAAAGAAAACTTTGAAAATCCTCAGCTACCATCCATCAAGATAACCTCAGACGATCCCCTGAACACCAAAAATCCATTGATCCAAAAAGATAAACTCGACTACATCCTCGCCGCTGCGAAGGATTTCGAAGATAAATTTGGAATGAAGGTCAAAGAAATCGACTATAGGCCTATCCCCCGCGAAGTTCGTCTGCTCACGGAAAAGGGTTTTTATATCTGGCTGGATGTCCAAAAATCTTCTGAAGATCAGTTTAAAAAGCTAAAAAAAGCGCTCGCAAAACTAGACATCTACCATATAGAACTGGAATACATCGATCTTCGCATTGCCGCCAATAACGGAGATAGGATAATATACAAACCTAAATAGCACTACTATGATCTGGGCTTTACTCGGCATCCTGCTGGGAATAATCATCGGCCTCAGTACAAAATACACCATCCCACTGGAGTATATAAAATACACAGCGGTGGTAATAATCGGCATCCTCGATTCACTTTTTGGAGCTCTAAAAGCAGAAATTGCCCAAAACAAATACAACACAACGATTTTTGTGACCGGTCTGATTTTCAATATCGTTATGGCGCTTGGCATCACTCTACTGGGGGAAAAACTAGGCTTGGAGCCGCTTTCGTATTCACCTACCGCATCTTCTCAAATCTAGGGTTGGTGCGCCGTGCTCTGATCAATAAGCTGGAAAAAGGGAAGAATTGATATTCGAGCGAATTTCTGGTAGAATTAACAGGTAACAAAAATACAACATCAACCAAAAATAAAAATGTCACAAGCTTCAAAAATTGCGTTAGCTATGGAAATGTTGCAGTCAGCAGAGTCAAATTTGCGATCTGCAAAACAGATTTTACAAGAAATGGGAGGGAAATCTTCCAAGGAAATTTACGGTAAAATAGCCGAAGATTTGCATTACAGTGATGACGATAGTGAAGAAAACTTCGTAGAAGGTGTTTTCACTGGTGAAATCATGATCGATAAAAAAGGCAAGGAGTACCCAATTCCTGCCAATTACGCGAGCAAGTCTAAGCTCGTTCCTGGTGACGTATTGAAGCTAACTATCAAAGATGATGGTACGTTTTTATATAAACAAATCGGGCCTATCGACAGAAAAAGAATTGTGGGCATCCTGACCTATGAAGATGGCCAATACAAAGTAATCGCAAATGCCAAGGCATACAAAGT
>CAZBTU010000121.1:0-1962 GCA_964494905.1 uncultured Pseudomonadales bacterium
ACTAAAATCAGAAAAAGAAGCATCGAAGAGCCGGCCTAGGGACGGTGAGTTGACTCTCTATAGAATCAATCCTGTCAAAGCTGAAGCGCAAGGGGCTGGGTATGAAGCGGTGGTACGGCGATTGTTTGGCTAAGTTTGGGATGCACTAGAACCAATTGTTAATTCTGCCTCTTACTCTGTCCAGCACAGTTGGATTCTTTTGTTCAAGCGCTACCAATACTTCCTGTTGGCTTGCGAGTACCATCATATCTTGATTTATAGAGTGGAATTTCTCTGCTTCTACGCTTAATTGGCCTTCTGTGTGTGTGTAAGGAATTATAAATTCACCGTATGTATCAGTAAAAACTGTCTTCTGAGGGGTCATGATTTTAGCATTGGCAATTGGCTTATTGCGAGCATCGACGACCTTGCCTCTAATGACGGATGGCGTGAAGTACTTGGTGAGAACTGCTACGCCTGGTTTTGCCGTACCGTCACTGAGCCACAGCTCAGTTGAGCCACCGACACTTGTCCAGTAGCTGAGACCATAGATGCTCGGTTCCCGTGCCATGAGATCGAGGGCTTTTTCCAGCCAAGCTGCTTGCTCCTCTGGGGTTTGTACACCATGAATGTCTGGGATAGGGTTCCCAAACTCACCGAACACAACTTTGCCCATAGAACGTGCGGCCAGATCCTCGGCATCTTGAACTAGTTTTTCTTGGGTACGTACATAGTGATCAATGGCAATGACGCCACCAAGTGCTTTGGTGGTCGGTTCGTCCATTATTAGACGTGCGACATCACCGTTCATCGAGTTGTAGTTAATGGTAATATTTTTACCAATCGACCGAAATGCTTCCTGCATCATCTCGTGTTCATCGATTAAGAACTGACGGTGGCCTTTGGGATCACCGTTTAGACGAGGATCACCAGCACCCCCATTTTCACATTCAGGACAGGGAGTGAAAATATCACCGTTTTCAAATAGATCGGGGTGAGTTTCGATGTACAGTCGAGTTTTGCTGAGGTGCTGCTCTCTTGTAATCCGCTCGTAACCAAACCATTTTTCCCAGCCAGACCAATTGCCCCTAAACCAGACGAGCAAACCGTGACGCCGTGCAGCGCTTACCCACAGGTTCATGATAGGCTCAAACTCTTCGTCGTATGGCGTAGCAATGCCGATGTGTGTTGCTCCGGTCTGAGCGATGTTGGCAACTTGCTGCTCAACGAGCCGAGCTGCCACATCCATTTTGCCCAAAAACTCGCGGCTAGGATCGCGCGAGTACTTCATGGTGTCAATGGCTTGGAACTCCCAAAAACCAGGGTTTTCCAGACGGAGTGCATTTGCTTTTTCCAGGGGTGTAGGTTGCTTTATCTTCAGTACACCAATAGCAGTTACAGCAACAACCAAACCTAAAAAGATGGCAGCTGGTAGAAGGAATCGCGTGTGGAGTTTAGGCGGTCGCATTGGGCAATTATACTATGGACGAGTGAGAATGATACAGTCAGGGGTTGTGATGGTTTTACTCAAACGATCTAAAAGGCTTTCTGGATCTATAATAGCGATCACCTCCCGTCCCAACATCTTCCTTGACTCAGGATTGGGGCAGTAGGTAACTTCGGTACCGTCAGGCGCAATGCCAGTGATTGGCTGGTTCAATACGTCGGTTAGTTGGTTGCTTTTAACCTGCATTGGGGTAAACCTGCCATACCAGTTTCGAGCTCTCAACCATTTCGCTGCATTGCCAATGTGTGCTGCGCCCATTGCGTCAGCTGCTGTTTGCCAGTCTGTGTTACCCCAGTGTCCTAGGAACGATTCTCCCTTCTGATTCATATTCCATAGCCCTTGTGCGCCGTAGGCATAGCCGATGCAGCCACTGAGCATACTCACCCAAAACGCTTGCCGCTGAAGCCTTGGACCGAAATCGTTGCCTATGCCCTCATACCAGGGCTCAAGGTTGAGTGCTGGATCATTCTGTAGAT
>CAZBTU010000122.1:0-958 GCA_964494905.1 uncultured Pseudomonadales bacterium
CCCATCTGGTTTCTGGATCCATAATATGCTCAAGAACATGTGACCACCCGGTAAACTGCGGTAAGCCTACCACTGGGGTCACTCGAAGTGTTTGTGCCATCTGACCAGTATTCTAGCACGAGACTTGAGAAAATTAGTTGAAAACCCGAAACGGAATGTTAAAGAATTACAAAAAACAGTCCTAATATTAAAATTGCTGCGATGAGATGCAGAATACTCAGCAACATAAGCAAGGGTGAAACTGGAGTAATCAAGGTATTTTTCATGATTTGCACTTGTCTAATCACAATTACCGCAAAAACAATATAAAACAAGACACTCAACATACAGAGCAATTTAAAGATGAAATCAATAATCACCGTTTCATCAACAATTACTTGATTATTTAGGCCCGGGGATTATAGTGTTTGTAGTAAAAATGGCATACTAGTTGACTCTTCCCTCAATTTTTTCTCGTTCTTCTTCTAGTAATAACTCATTTAACAACTTGGTTACTCTGTTGGGATGAGGTACGTCCTCAAACTCGAATTCTCGTTTTTCCGCTGCTGTTTGAATTTGAACACTTCCAAAATCAAACATTGCTCGAATTGCCCCACCAGTGGTAGCTGTCACATCTTCAATGTTATCAATTTTAGCCGAAGAAACATTGCGATAAATCAATGAAAGAAAATCTACATCAATAATTCTCTCATCGGTAATGATATAGACATTAAAGAACCAGGTCAAAAAAGACTCAAAAATAAAGCCTGTTAATAACAAGTACCACAAAATTAAGCCAGCGAATTGATAGTTAGGAGGTAAAAATCCCAATAATGATACTGAATTAAATAAAAATGGCACAAATGCCAATAGAAGAGCTGTCAGCAACCACTTAATTTGAGTGATTGGGTGCTTACGTAAGACTAATATAATTTGTTCTTCACTCACACGACCAGAAAATCGTAATAATTCTTTTCTT
>CAZBTU010000122.1:968-1937 GCA_964494905.1 uncultured Pseudomonadales bacterium
TCACTTTGCTGAGAAGAAAAATAGGTTCGAAATGGTTTAGGGACATAGGCGTTGAAAGGATTTGCATTCGGTCGCTCATCACGCATCACTTCAGAGTAATCATCAACATTGCGTTTGTGTCTACGTACACTCTCTGTATTCGCTGCTACTTGAGATGAAAATGTATCTTGCATAGCTGGTTCTAGTTGTTCTGCCTGGCTTTGAATCTCTGGTGGTTCTGTAATTTCCACCCGTTGTGCTTTTTTGCTAAATGCTCTTTTAGTGCGAACACCTCTTAGTAATTTTCGCTGATGATCCAAGGTTTCTGGCGAATCAGATCGCAGTGCGCTGTCAAAAATATCAGGCATATCAGTATTATACCAGGGAAGCTTTTAAACTGCTCAAAGAGTTAGTTTCTCAAGTGCTTATGATGATCTACGCAACAACGACAAGAATGTATTTTGATCGAGCTCTACTTTGCCAAACTGCTTCATTCTTTTCTTACCTTTGGCTTGTTTTGCTAGTAACTTTTTACGCCGAGTGACATCTCCACCATATAATTTAGCAGTCACATCTTTTCTATATGCCTTGATTGTTTCTCGAGCAATCACCGTACCACCGATTGCAGCTTGGATTGGTACTTCAAACATTTGTCTAGGAATTACTTCTTTTAATTTAGCCACCATCTGCTTACCTTCGAACTCAGCTTTTTCTTTCACTGTGACAAAACTCAAGGCTGAAACTGGTTCGTGATTGAGCAAAATGGTAACTGTGACGGCTTGTACAGGTTCACTTCCTACCACCGCATAATCAACCGAAGCATATCCCGAAGAAATAGATTTTAAAGTATCATGAAAATCAGTGATCAACTCAGCTAACGGAACTCTGCATTGTAGTTTAATTGTTGATCCAACATTTTCACTATGAACAAGAAGCCCTCGGCGTTCACGACAGAGTTGTAACAACGACCCAGCATATAACTCTGGGGTA
>CAZBTU010000123.1:0-1924 GCA_964494905.1 uncultured Pseudomonadales bacterium
AATAAAGCTAGATGAAATAGCCAGGCACGAAGCGTCTGGGGAATGAGTTCTTCATGTTTTTCATCTATTGATACAACACTTACGGCCGAATTAAACGATTCCTCGAAGCCAGTTACCACTAGTCCTTGAGATGCACTGAGGCGATCGGACTGAGGGCTATTTGACAACGGATTTCGAGTATCAACAAATAAACTCTCGGCATCCAGCGCTTCTAAAATCGCATGCCAAACACCAGTTTCTACCGCAAACATCTGCAACTGTGTGAGAAACGCTTGCACTTCTTCAGTACTGAATTTTTTGTACTCACCGATGCTAACTGTTTCGGGCGGTATTGGGGGCTGTCTTTGCTCACTCACAGTTGTGTTATCCCATAGTCAAAATAAGCGTGCAAGTGGTGATTCACTTTCAGCTGTGGAAAGTTCGATTCGAATGGACAGCAACGAGTCCTCTTCTAGAATCACTCAATCCTCTTTCCCTCTGCTTGATACTTTTTTCGTATCGAGAGTAAAACCCAAACTATACATCCCATCCCTGCTGCAATAATTATGAACCAAAGTGCATTCCCTTTTATCCTTTGCTCATTCTGACTCTCTGTTTGGCGAACAACCCTTACGTCGTATGACAAAGTAAAAGAATCAAACCAGTCATGGGTTACTGGATTTCCGATGAGTTGTACTTTGTAGACACCGACCTCCGGGAACACCACAGTCGCATAGAGAGTTTTGGCATTGAGTGCCGTATCATATCCATCGATTCGAGTTGAGGTGAGAATGGTATCTGACTGCAATACTTGCACACTACAGTTGCACTGTGCTGGATCAAAAGACCCAACGGTATCAGTCACTTCAAAAATTAGAGTGGTGTTTTCACCGGCAGCAGGATCATCATTTGGTGCAATGTGCAGAACTGCGCCTATTGACTCGCTTTGTTCTAAGACATGAGCCTGCACCCCTGTCATCTTTAAAGTGAACACTGCTACCACCAAAATTAGCAATGGAAAAAAATGGTCAAGAATTTTTTTCATTTGTGTCCGTGTTCTCCATCAAGCCCCACTCTATTCTCAAATTGATAGTGACCATCATGGTCACTCAATGAAAAAGGGTTATGGGGATTGAAAAACATATACCCTGCAATAACCAACACAACACCTAGTCCGGTCCAAGCCCCCAGATGATGTTGCGCAATTTGAGGCAATTGCCTTCCCATCCAAGCGTCAATGCGATTGCATTCTAGCATCCACAAAAAACTCAAGGCAAGAAAAACTAAGAAAACTACCGGGTCGTGAAAATTAGCAAACCTGCTGCCTAGCAACAACACATGTGCAAGCACAAGTAGAGCTGCAACATACACAAAACGATGTAGGTGTTTCCACATCCTCGCTCCGATCCGAATCACCACAGAGTCAAAGGAAGTTGCAGCTAGTATCAAGAGAAGGATCAGCGCATCTGCACCCAATGCCATTGCGAGTAAGTATCGGCTGGAAAGAAATTGCAATCCAGCTATGCCACCAAGTTGAAAGAAAAAAGCACTCAAACTGTGCAAAAGCGCAAATAGTAGAACACTTATACCAACTGTTCTGCGAGCTTTGAGTACGACCGCTGCCCAAATATTTTTACGATTCAAATATGACAGTGGACCAATTAGAAGTGTGAAGTACAAGTAGACACCAGCGGTATCTGCAAAGGTTTTTGATATGGCAATGGCTCTGGATGGACTCGGTGGGATAGTTGCAGGGATATACACTAAAACAGCCATTGCCCAAATCACGCTAAAAGCCATGACGATTGGCCTAACTACTGGAATCAATTTTTTTGGTGTGAACATCGAAATTTCTGCAAAGGTCAATTAATTTCTGATATGACTTGTCTCATCTCCACACTCAACTTGATTTTACAAGCCCAGGTGATTGAGCCGCTTTCTTGAG
>CAZBTU010000124.1:0-1921 GCA_964494905.1 uncultured Pseudomonadales bacterium
ATCCCGGTTTTTGGCCGGGATTTTTGGGACATTGCTTGCGAGAACTAGTTGTTTTATGCCTCGATTGGCTCAAACTTGAGAAACCGGCCAATTACGTGCTTTTGGCCATTTTTCAGTTCAACTTCTAGTTCATTTTTTACGGTAGCAGGACCAACTTTCACCAATGCGGTGAATCCTTCATCATCAGACCCTTCAAAGGTCATACGACGGAATCCGTTCTCTTGAACCGCACTCAGCCGAAGCGTTGCGTAATCGAGCACACCTGGTCGAATGAAGTCATAAATGAACAATGTACAGGCTCCTTCTGGAGCCGGCTTTTCGCCTAGTTCCTCGTTGATCAAAAGTAAATCGTGTAGCCCAGGCATTATTTGCATCGGGGCCAGACTTACTTGACAGTTGGGTTTTACTAAAAAGACAGACATGGTGTCTCCTCCTGAGAGAGTTTAAGCAAGCAATGTGAAAGAGCAACGATAACCAAGCACTCGCTGCGTATTGCTTGCGAGTTTGATATAACGTTATCTGACTATTGTACCAGAAATAGGCCTATAATACAATAGGAAACGAGCTATCAGGTGATACAAAGTTGATTCTGCTAGCTTCACTCTTGAGATGGTGGTGTTGAGCGGTCTTCTTCGATACCAGAGGTTTCCGTGGGGTTTTCATGTGTCGTTTCATCAAACACACCTCGGATTACCCCAACCTCGTCAAAAAACCTATAACTCGCCTATAGATTTCGTCAATGGTGGGATTGCGAAGTGGGGTTCGTTCTGGTTTTCGCATAGGTTTTTTCCTTTACTTTTAAAATTCCAACACAAATCTGGAAACAGTTACAAAAAAGCCTCGGCGTTGTGGCCGAGGCTTATCAATCTTTACTAAGGAGAGGAGGGGTGACTCAACATGTTAATGTAGTGGTAAATACTTCGTTGATTGCCCTCAGAATCTTCCAAAATTACACATTCGCCGTGGACTAGGTGGCGGAACCGAAAGGTCCCAACAGGTTTAAATCCTGGGTAATGGTGTAGCGTCCGGTAGCCGTTGCCAAGGTCTTCACTCACGGTAAACTCCATCGGAATGTGTGTTCCCTCAAGGCCACGCAACTCTGTTCTAATGCGAAAAGCGCCAGTAGGCAACTGGTGTGACATGATAAGGTGAGTCGAGTTGTGGCCTCTCATGCACAAGCCGGACAGACTCATGTTTGGAAAGGGAATCAGGTCTTCACCGCAAACCTTGCAGACATTCACCCTGAATGTATCAGGTATAGCTGCAACAGCGGTGACATGGTGGTACCCTAGGCCCGGCAGCATGTAGACTTGGTTTGTCAATGTGAGCAAGTAGTACTTATCCCACTCCATGCCGAAAGGAACTTGTTGGTTCGGGGTTTCGTCAAAATGAAGGAACAAATCTTTGCCAAGTGAGTTAACCGTTGAGACTGCTGTCCAGCAGTAGGGCGGACGGTCGGTTGGCCCAGAGGGAAGCCGAGAACAAACGTGTTGGATGGTGGTTACTTTTGCCAAAACAGGGTAAAGCGCAGAAGGAATCGAGTGGTCCGTGATAACGACACCAGTCTCGACTGACTTCTCTTTTTCCTTTCGTGGTTTCAGCAGTGACCAAAAGAAATTAGCCATGGTTTTCTCCTGAGTTTTCGGGTGTGATAGCACCCTGATAACTCTGAAAGTAAATTGGTTGATTAAAGAACGGTCTATTACTGATGCCTCGCTCTAGAGGTGGGTGATAGACCTTAGAGTAAATATTATACAATAGGTTCTTCAGATTACAGATGAGCATTGCAATATTTAGGCTCATAATATATAATTATTGGGATTGTATGCTGCAAAAGCCACAGTGCTTTGCAGCGCTCTTTACCAAGTTCAGGTGAAATTCTTGTGTCAGGAAACCGAGTAGGCCCTCCCATTGGGGGAGT
>CAZBTU010000125.1:0-1904 GCA_964494905.1 uncultured Pseudomonadales bacterium
TGCCTAACCCAAAAAACGGCACACTCACTGCTAACCCCGAAGGCAAGAAAAAAGAATTAGAAAAAGGTGCACTCAGTCTTAAAACTGAAAAGAAGACTCCAGTGATTCATGTCTCCATTGGCAAAGTTTCAATGGATACCAAAGCCTTGGTCGAAAACTTGACTGCACTACTTCAAGCACTGAAAGGCAGGCTTTTGAAGGCTTCAATCTCAGCCAGCATGAGCCCAAGCGTTAAGGTGCAGGTGGTTGGGTAATATCGACAATCATTGAGATTGGGTCGAGAACTTTTCAATCCAGAGGGGTAACAACAGTAGTAATAGCACAATTTGTACTATTGAAGTTGGGCTACCTCTATCTATTGAAGCCAAAACCCCCACTGCTAGTGCGAATGTAAGTACCACCACACCCACAAATGATCTTGAAAAAAACAGCGCTGCAATAACGGTATTTATAAGTATGTCGAGCAGCGTCGTACCATTAAGGTTTTGCCAAAAGGACAAAAACTTGCTGATCGTCACAATCACAGTAATGATTCCGAGCAATGGATATAAAACCGACATCTGTCTTGCAGGCACTTTTTTTGGTGATTTTTTCATGGATTATTGGTAGCACAACAGACATTACTGCAGCAATGGAACACCGTACTGCAGAGGATATGCTTTATCAAAACTAGCAATTGCATCAATTTCATAGTGGCGTATCGTAATAACATTGGCACAATCCACAAAACTTGTCCCCCTTTTTGTTTGTTGTTCAAACAACTGTTGTGCTTGTCGGTGCAATTCCTGAGACAAAAACACTGTCTGGAGCTCTCGCACGCTGCGCAAAAAAGCTGTTGCAGCATCCATTCCATGTTTATGACTCAGTACTGTTGCGGTTTCTGATGTGACCAGATTTGAAGTAACAACCATAAGTTTTTGCTGACCAATGTGCTGCATGAGTGAGAGCGCTCGCTCACGCAAGGGATCCTCAATTAACCACAGAGCAACGAATACATCACTATCAATGAAAACATCGAACGCGCTTGAGTCACTCTTCATCTGACTGCCCCCTCCAAGCTCCGTGCTCACCATACAATACTTCATCAACAGACTCAGATAGTCGCTCACCTCCCGCAAGAGCTTGTTCTGCCATTTGCTGCAAAGCAGCGAGCGAACGTTCACGCTGCAAAATTTTTGCCGAAAAGAAATGCCGACTCATTACCGTCCGAATCAAATCTGATACGCTTGTTTCCCTTTGCCGTGCCTCTTGTTGCAGTGTTTGGCTCAAACTGGTTGGAAGTGTAATGGATATTCTTGTCATTTTCATGCCCTCATTGTAATACTGCATACTGCATACTGTCAAGACAGTTGCCGTTTGATCGATCCATAGGAAACGAAATCCGCTTGCAGTACTTGTATACTACAGGCGGATTCTTACAAAATACGTAACGTTTTACAGCTTCTTTTCGATTTTCTCCAACAATGATTGCTGAATTTCTGTAATAGTAGCAGACGCCTGCTCCTTGACTCCCCGCTCCCGCACCGTCACAGTACCCTCCTGCTCCTCTCGCTCACCCACCACCAACATGTAGGGAATTTTTTGCATCTGGGCATCACGGATCTTGGCACCAAGGCGCTCGTCACGAGCATCAACTTCCACACGCAAACCAGCAGCTGCAAGTTCTGATCGAACCTTCTGAGCATACTCCTCAAACTTCTCGGATACTGGCAGCACTATTGCCTGGACTGGAGCCAACCACAATGGGAAAGCCCCTGCGTAGTGTTCAATCAGGAAACCCATTACCCTCTCAATGGCGCCAATGGATGAGCGATGCACCACCACCGGTTCCTCGAGCTCTCCGGCTTCATTGGTGTACTTGAGCTCAAAGCGTTTGGGCATAACAAAGTCATACTGAACGGTGA
>CAZBTU010000126.1:0-1900 GCA_964494905.1 uncultured Pseudomonadales bacterium
AAAGAGGATGTCATCTCGAATCCTGATACCGAGTCAATTTATGAGGTACCCCTCATCTTCGCGGAACAAGGATTCGATGAGAATGTTCTCACCAAACTTGGCCTACCAACAAAAAAAAGCAACCTCACGGATTGGAAAAACTTCGTTTCTCATATCAAGTCCAAACGCAAACACCCCGTTCGCATCGCAATCATTGCTAAGTATATTGCGACCGGTGATTATGAACTCACCGACTCATATGTTTCATTGATTGAATCATTGAACTTTGCGAGTTGGAACTCAGACATCGATCTAACCATCTCGTTTGTGAATGCTGAGGGACTAGAAAAAGGTGAAAATCAGGCTCTTGCTGACCTAAAACAGGCCGATGGCATTATTGTGCCAATTGGATGGGGTGAGCGAGGAGTAGAAGGCAAAATTAAGGCTGTGACCTACGCTCGTGAACATAAAGTCCCATACTTGGGTCTCTGCTACGGCATGCAGCTGGCCAGCATTGAGTTCGCACGCAACGTGGTGGGACTTAAAGGTGCCCATACAACCGAGGTCAATCCAGACACACCACACCCAATTATCCATGACATCCCTTTCGAGGAAAAATACCAACGTATTAAAGGTGACGGAGCCAGTATGCGCCTAGGCGCTTACGACTGTGTGCTTAAGACCGGTACGTTGGCACATCAGATTTATAGAAAACACCAGGCATTTAAGGACGAAAAGGCTAACATAATTTCTGAAAGACACAGACATCGGTTTGAGTTCAACAACGAGTACAGGCAACCACTGGAAGAAGCAGGGTTTGTTATCTCCGGTACCTCTCCCGATGACTTTTTTGTTGAGGTGATTGAGCTGCCACAATCAGAGCACCCTTTTTTCCTAGCGACACAAGCGCACCCAGAATACAAATCCAAGCCGCTAGCTCCGCATCCAATCTTTGTAGAATACCTTTCAGCAGCATTGAAGAACAAAAAATAAGTGATGCATGCCGTCTGAACACGGCACTGAACCGAAGTTGATGCTATTCAGTCCGTTTGTTCTGTCATTGCATCTCATAATAACAACGCGTATAATATGATCCTTGACTTTATCAGCGCAAGGAAATCCGCCATGGCACAACATACAGCATACCAAGACACCACAATTTCTTCTGGTGACACCATCAGAATTCATCAAGAAATATCCGAAGGTGACAAAACTCGAGTCCAGGTTTACGAAGGCATTGTCATTGCCATTAAGAACCGTGGCGTAAGCCGAACAATGACTGTTCGTAAGATCGGCGCCAACGGTATTGGCGTAGAAAAAATCTTCCCACTGGCTTTAAGCTCAATCAAAAAGATCGAAGTGAGGCGTAAGGGTGCTGTCCACAGAAGTAAACTATACTATCTGCGTGACAGGATCGGCAAAGCAGCTACCAGAATCAAAAAGAAAAGCGCCTTCACACAAGCTGCCTGATAGGGCTCTCATCGGCAAGCGTGGTGAATCTGCAGCCTGCGCCTTTCTTAGGCGTAAAGGGTATCAAATACACGGTCGAAACGTCCTACTGCCTCCAGGAGAAATTGATATCATTGCATTTGACACACACAACAGTGAGTTTGTGTTTGTTGAAGTAAAAACACGTACCAACACTCAAACCCACCCCAGCGAGGCTGTGAATGGGCAAAAGTTAGCAGTTCTGATAAGAACTGCCCAGCGATATATGGCAAAACACCACTTAGCAGTTGATTATCGATTTGATATGATAACGGTCTGGAATAATCATCTAGAGCACTTTGAAAATATTACCTACTAGCTTTGCTTTATAGCTAAGCCATCAGCCGCCAAATTTTAGCGGCCCCATCGTCTAGCGGTTAGGACTCAGGGTTTTCATCCCTGCAACCGGGGTTCGATTCCCCGTGGGGTCACC
>CAZBTU010000127.1:0-1872 GCA_964494905.1 uncultured Pseudomonadales bacterium
ATTTCTCTGATGATTTCCTTACGGCGCTTGGTTGAACGAGCTATCTCCTCCACAATCTGTTCATCGACAAACTCAAATCCCAACTTTTCTGCGACTGCCTGTGCTATTGGAGCACCTCCACTCCCAGGTTCTCTCCCAACAGTTATGAAGGGACTCACAAATGAGCTATCCGCATCTGCCTCAAGATGTGAGAGACGTTCTCGAAGATTGAAGAGATTAACCAGTTTATTGACCAGGGAATAATTATTGTCCGTCATATAGTCATTATATCAGCTGCTGTATAACAAACCAGGGCAGGCAAGTTTACGCTCGGCTGGTATAATTAGTGGTTGCTTCGAAAAATGCGCCAATAGCTCAGCTGGATAGAGCATCTGTCTTCGGAACAGAGGGTCGGGGGTTCGAATCCCTCTTGGCGCACAGTCAGTGTGGCTAAAAAAATTCTCCATGAGAAACTACAAAGAAACAAGAAATCTCGGTGTCATACACCAACCACCGGAATTTAGCGAAGAAGCTTCTCCGAGCTTCCTTCTCACGGCTCTCCAGTCCGAGAAATTTCAGAAAGCATTACATGCCGCTGCTTCTGAGACTATGCGGTCAGGTGCTGAGACAAGCTTTTGGGTCCTGGTAGATGCAAAAAAAATGCTGGTAATCCCAGAGGTATTAAAGGGTGGTTTATCACAGATGGGTGGTGAAGTAACCTCTGAAACAATCTTAGAAATTGACGAGTACAACTGGTATTCATTCGTACGCGATGCACATGCACTTTATATTACCCTTCACTTTCATCCTGATGATGACACATTGCCCTCCAGAGATGATCTGGAGTCAAATTTTAGTGATAGACTGCATCCAGCAGAGATGTTCACCTACATGGTAGTCGCAACAGTCGACAGCAGAGGTACGGTCAGTTTGCTGATGGTCGAACGGCCTAGCGCCGGGCTTATTAGTGAGGATTTGGATGAATATGAGGAGGCGTCTGCGTATACAATTGGTACCGATCACCGGCAAATAATCAAGATACTTGAGAAGTTTGGGCTGGCTGCTCATGTCGTCGAGCTCAAGAAAAAAACAATGAGTTCTCGTCGATACGAACTCGCCACTGAGCCAGAAAAAATTCTAAATCACTTCGAAAATTCAACTTTATTTTTCGGCGGATGGTTTGGTGGAGAAGAGTAGTAAATAGATTTGAGCAGTCGCTCATGCGCCCACTAGTTACTTGAAAAACTTTGGTGAGGTATAATATCCCAGTTAATTCGACGTCCCACCGGGCCAGTAGCTCAGTCGGTTAGAGCAATTGCCTCTTAAGCAATGTGTCGTGGGTTCGAGTCCCACCTGGCTCACATTTGATTTTATGTTGGTTGGACCAATAATTTTCTGGCCAACAAAGAACTAGGATTGTTAAGTTTCCAAAAAACAGTAACCCTCAATCTTACGCCAACAGTTTACACAAAGTCGAATGGCGGTGACATTGGCGAGAGCGAGGCCACTGGTCTCAGCATCACCTATCTTGGTCAAACCCTTGATGGGTTCGATGTCTCACACTTCACCTTCTACCGCAAGAACACACGTATGAGCTACGATGCTGTGCGCATCAATGGCGAATACCACTATATTCTTGGGAGCGGGCACGAGGTGGATGAGCGTGGCAACATCTCGAAATGGGATTCCGGAAATCAGGTCCGTGGAACCGATGCCCTCAAGCGCCGGGCACACAGCATGATTAAGGATTACTAACCTTCGATCAGGGGTGGTGGGGACAACCCACCACCCCACCTCTTTACTTGATATACTTTGGCTATGCAAATCCTGAAAGAGAAGTACTCCGCAATTCCAAACTCAGTTTTTGAATCTGAAGATATAGATTTAATTTTC
>CAZBTU010000128.1:0-1793 GCA_964494905.1 uncultured Pseudomonadales bacterium
GTCTGTCTACGACATGATGCACCATGAGCGTTCAAATGCATACAGTGGCGGTTAATTACCGTTTTTACTCACGTATACCTTCGGCAACCTCTAGTACTAAAGCTGGGCTAGGACTAACTTCCGGCACACTCTCAATCTTTTTTGGCAGCACTTCTAAATCAGACACGTTAGAAATAATTAGCACACGAGTCGCATCAATGTATTTCCCGGTTGCAAAGATCCACCTAGATATCAATCCGCTCAGGTCAACAGTTACTGGTACTTCCAGAGTTATCGCCTCCGAAGCAGAGGTGGTTAGTTAGTACAAATTATCAACTGCAGAAAAATTTAGATTGCCAGAGAATGCTGTGCTAAGCCAAGGATCAGAAACTGGGAGCACTGTGGGTAGGGGAGTTGCAACTGGGATATGCTGGATGAACGGTCGCTGAGTGGTGATACTAAACTTGCCAACACCAAATCAAGCAGTAGGGACAATGAATGTGATTGCAATTGCGGTCAATGGTTTAATTTTGAAGTGCAGATTAACTCCTTCGCCACTCACCACGCCTTTCCACCAACTTTTTAGGTATGTGACTGGATTTGATACCTGTTAATTCACCAGTGGCGGCTCTTTTTTCCGTAGATCAGTTTTAATCTCCTCAACAGAAATAAGTGCGATGTCAGGTGTTTTTTTTCTTCACTCATTGTTTGAGCATAAAACATATTGTGGGTGGAATGCAATGGGGGACAAAAATAGCAACCACATGGTACGATTTAAAATACTATGCCAAAGAAACAACCGAACTCTAAAAATATACTTGTATTACTGATTTTGCTCATAGTGGGTTTAGCATATTTTGCAGGAAAAAATAAACAGGAGCCAATACATTCACCTGCCGTTCAACCAACACCCAACGCTGAGAAAACGCCCACCCAAGCCGATCAAATTCAAATTACTGCAGTTAATCTGGATACTACCAAATGGTTACCTTTTGAGACTACATTCCCAAGTAGCGGTAATACCATGACATTACAGTACCCTGCAGAACTAACCCTGGTTGACAACTCAAAAAGCAACGAAACAATTTGGTTTTACACAGGCGGAGTCAGTGGACGGTCCCCTTCAATTGAAATCTCAACTGGCATGCTAAAAGGAGCGATAAATGAGAAAATGGATGCAAATACTGCTTCAGTATTTACCATTGGCACTATACTAGTCAACCAGTACGAATACAGTCATGGTACCAAATGGGTACTTATGGATCCTAATACTGATCAAAAAATCTTAGCAGCTCACATTGCTTTTTTGGCAGGTCAATTCACCGAAGAAGAAATTGCCGTTGGAAAAGAAATGATGAACAAAATTGTTAAAACTATTCAGATTGAACGCAAGTAGGCACTAATACATGCATACTAATGATCATATTGTTCCAAATAAAACGCTACTCGCTACATTGAGCAAGAAAAAAGCTCCTAGTCTACTGCCCATTCCTCCTGAATTTTCGCAGTTCATACCAATCGTTGATAAGTATCTGTGCAACGACTCAACTGGAAATGACTCACAGTATGCCATATGGAGATGGATGATCTTTACAAATCACAGATAGATTCATAGAAGACGACGGCAAGAAGGGTGGATCGGCAATTGAACATTTTTACCATAAAACATTGAAGCTACACGAAACAATGCACACTGAAACTGCCAAAAAAATTGCAGTTGAAGTAACTAAGCGCATGACGGCTTTTGTTGCCTTGCTGTTTGAGGGAATTGAAGGAAATTCTTAGCTTTCACCGAGAAAGAGAAGAAAGAAGCA
>CAZBTU010000129.1:0-1774 GCA_964494905.1 uncultured Pseudomonadales bacterium
TTTAATGCGATCGGACTCAATCCACTCAGCAATCGTTGAAGCTCTGTTTTTGTGCCTTTGAGCCTGGATGAAAAAGAGCATCCTGCCCCTAAACAAACCTCGATTCCGTTCAAATTCTGAATCGGGATATTTTTTTAGTGTTGGTTCAGAACGCATTCTTTGACCAACATCATGGAGCATCTTTAGTTGATTTATGCACTGTTCAATAGTGCCTAGATTATAACGATCAGTGTAGTATTGCTGTTCTTTCAAATATTGCATGTAGCAGCTCGCTGGGCACTAACGAGTAATAAACTCTTCTCCCTATTCTTTTGGCTGAAACAAGATCTTTTCTCTTTAAAAGAATAAGATGCTGACTAACATTGCACTGCCGACATTCAATGAACTTTTGAATTTCCTCTACGCACATTTCCTGCTTTGAAAGCAGCGATATTATCTTCAATCGATTTGGATGAGAAAGAATACTAAATATCTGAGCAGTTTGTTCAAATGAATCAACCTTTACCATCAGCGTTCCTTTGATGAATCTTGTACATCCCCCAGCTATGTAGAATAATTCCCGCCACAATTACGACATAAAGAAGCATTTGAGGAAAGAACTGGTAGAGCAAAGCCCCTAATCCAAAAGCAATGAAGCATGCTCCCCACAAAGAGGCTTGCCATTCACCGTACTTGGCTTTTGTTAATTTCTCAATCATAGGGCTCCTACTATTTTAGTTAGCACAAATACAACCAACCCAGCCAAGATAACCCAGCAAGCCCAATACAGAATTCTTTGAATGTTTGAACCTGATTGTTTTTTCATATCTCGATGAGTTTACTTTCAGCACGTTTAAGCAAAACAGCATTAATGGCTACAATAATTGAAGAGACTGACATTAAGAGAGCAGCTATCTCGGGTCGCAGAGTAATACCAAAATTTGGATAGAGAATCCCTGCAGCGATGGGGATTGCTAAAACGTTGTAGACACTCGCCCAAGCTAAATTTTCCTTCATCTTCCGAACAGTAGCCTTACTCAACTTAATTGCTCGAAGTACATCTGCCACATCTGACTTCATTAGCACGATACTCGCTGTCTCAATGGCCACATCAGTACCTGCACCGATAGCGATGCCTATATGAGCTTGAGCTAGTGCTGGAGCATCATTCACCCCATCACCAACCATGGCTACAAATTTTCCTTCATCCTGAAGTTTTTTAACGTAGCTGGCTTTGTCTTCTGGAAGAACTTCAGCGAAGTAGCGCTCAATACCGAGCTGCTTGCTGACAATTTCAGCAGTTCCTTTATTATCCCCAGTGATCATCACAGGCTCTAAGCCGAGTTCTTTCATTCTCTGGATGGCTAATGGAGCGGTGTCTTTGATGGTGTCAGCTGCAGCCAGTACTCCTGCTAATTTGTGTTCAACAGCCAGCACCATGATTGTTTTACCTGAGCTGAGTAATTCGTCAATTTTTCCTTGTAGTGCAGAAACATCAACTTTCTGGTCAGCCATCAATTTCATGGTTCCGACTAGTACGTGTTTGCCATCAACTTTCGCCTCAATTCCATGTCCTGATATTGATCTAAAATCAGTAACAGTTTTTGGTAATGTAAGTTTGCGCCTGGTCACTTCATCTAGTACAGCCTTACTCAAAGGGTGATTAGACTTTGCTTCAGCTGCACCCTCAAGACGTAAAATATCCTCTTCACTAAATGGAGACAGAGCTATCACATCAGTCACTTTTGGTTTACCTTCTGTTAAGGTTCCGGTTTTATCTAAGACGATTGCTTGA
>CAZBTU010000130.1:0-1728 GCA_964494905.1 uncultured Pseudomonadales bacterium
TGCCTAACCCAAAAAACGGCACACTCACTGCTAACCCCGAAGGCAAGAAAAAAGAGTTAGAAAAAGGTGCGCTGAGCCTTAAATCCGAAAAGAAAAGCCCTGTAATTCACGTCTCCATCGGCAAAGTTTCAATGGATACCAAAGCCTTGGTCGAGAACTTGACTGCACTACTTCAAGCACTGAAAGGCAGGCTCTTGAAGGCTTCAATCTCAGCCAGCATGAGCCCAAGCGTTAAAGTGCAAGTGGTAAGCTAAGTCCTGTCACAGATTGTTGGCGAAGAGATAGTCTGTTGCACTCTTTCTTAAGCGTATAGTGAACCCTTTACTGCTTGAGATATGACTAAAACAGTCTGTTAAATACCCGCATTAATTTCTCCTAAAAATTCATAAATCTTGTGTTCTGTGCCTATTGATTTTTCGTCTTTAAGAACTAGAATGAAAATACACAATCTATTACAAGGGAACATATGAAGTATGAATCGCAGATTCCATTAAAAGCGACTATAAATGAGCGACTGAGTAGAATGAGTAATGAGCGAACTTTGAAGAGATTGCTACCCGGTTTTATTAAGCGTTTCCAAAGCCCAGAAGCACGAGATCGCGTCTCACACTTATATTTGTTCTCTGATATGCTTTGGAAGTATTGTGACTCAGCTGAATCAGGTCCAAACCAAGTTAATCCAATTTATTCAGAAACTGTATCAGATGGTATCATTTTGAAAATTGGTGATAATTTTTTATGGTCTGACTCCGAACAATTCCTAAAATCTCAAAACCTAAATCCTGATGACCCTACGGAACGATTTAACTGGCAATTACTTGCTGAATCAATTAGTACTGCTTTCAATGAAAACAACTTAGCATTCCTGAGTGACCTATCAACCATAATCCATTCAACTGAGTATGATTGGTATGATTACGCTAACAATCAAAATGAGAGCGCTTTTGCTGAAATGAAGCTCGGAACTGATTGAAGATTACCTTAGCCCATTCCACTCTGAGAGAATTTCTAAGAGCAGCTCTTGGTTTGAGTAAGAACTAATTCCCTCCCTGGCTAAGTCCTCAGCAGTGTTGAGCCCAACTTTACCAAGTAAGGCCTTTGCGTCTGTTCTTGGCATCCGCCCGTCTTCGACACGTTGTAGTACGAAACCAACTAATTCAACCTTACTGTCTCTTTCTTGCGGTTTGCTCAAAATCCTCTTCAGTTGAGTCATTTCATCCTCTGTTGGCTTGTGTCGTTCTCCCATATTCCCTCTCTAATTTGTTCTTGATTTACACTGCTCCAATAATGAATCGGTCAGCGCGCTGATTGTAACATGACGTTGCTCCTGCTTACCGCGCTCCCTGACTGTGACAATGTTCTCCTGTGCTTCTCGCTCACCTACTACCAGCATGTAGGGAATTTTTTGCATCTGGGCATCACGAATCTTGGCACCCAAGCGCTCGTCACGAACATCAACTTCCACACGCAAACCAGCAGCTGCGAGTTCTGATCGAACCTTTTGAGCATAGTCTGCAAACTTCTCAGAGACAGGCAGCACTACAGCCTGGACTGGAGCCAGCCACAATGGGAAAGCACCGGCATAATGCTCAATCAGGAAACCCATCACTCTCTCGATGGCACCAATGGATGAGCGATGCACCACTACTGGTTCCTCGAGCTCTCCGGATTCGTTGGTGTACTTGAGCTCAAAGCGTTTGGGCATAACAAAGTCATACTGAACGGTGA
>CAZBTU010000131.1:0-1726 GCA_964494905.1 uncultured Pseudomonadales bacterium
TTTTATCCCAATCATTGAAAATATAGGACACTTTTGTTATAATTTGCTCGCACTTTGCGTGCAAGACGACCCATATTCGCTATGATCAGTTTTGCTCACAAAGTGAGCACGTGCTCGTTAAGTTACTGAGTTCTTTCTAGACCAAGCATGGGTAAAATTGTGTGCTTGCCTGAAAACAAGGTATGCATACGAAGATTACCCAACTACTGGTAACGGAGATTTTTCATGAGTCAGGTTCTAATCAAGTACCCTTGCGATAACTGCAATGGTAAAATTGATCCCGAACACGTTTTTTGCCCACTGTGTGGTTCAAAACAACCACCAGTGAATGATAAGGAACATTTTGGGTTGTTTGCTCGGGAGAAAGGTTCTAAGGAACCATTTGACATTGTCTGTGGAGGACATATACTGACGGGTTGGGATATCCATGGACTGTCTTTGAAATTCATGTCCAGTTCTGAGAAACGGCAAGTCTACATTGGGTCATACATGCCCAATGAGGTTGTTACCAATGCTGATCTCTATACCTGTACATACAAAATGAGAAAGTGGCAGATTGCCAACGCTCTTAAGGACAACCTAGTAGATACTGGCCCGAGAGAAGTGACAGTATATAGGTTCTACTAGATTTACTCAGTCCTTGCTACTCCCTGTTCTTGCTTAGGCAGTTTGCTTAAGCAAGACAGGGTCTTTTTTTTGCAATTTACTATTCTATAGGAAGCGGCAACTCTGGTGCGCTCGTAGGAGCTTGCTCATCCGCTGCGTCTGAGTCGAGCATGCGTTGCTGCTCTGGAGGAGTCAACACAGCTGGTGGATCATTGACTGGCCCACCGATTTCGTTGAGCAATGTTTGTTCTGTTGTCGCAACCTGATACTTACTGTAGAGCACAACTGCAGCGCTGCTGATGACTCCCACAATAATAAATAACAGAACCGCGAGAAAAATGTGGCTATACGTGTTAGCTTCAGTGTTACTTTGTGGCAACGGTGAAAAATCTGAGTTATCTGCAAGTGGCATTACCATATTTCTACCATAGCATAAGTCGAGGGAAGTAGGGAAGCGCTGCGGCTGAGAGCACTACAGCTTTTGCTGCTCCCACAGCCGGGCAAACACACCCTTGTCGCTCAGTAGTTCACTGAATGATCCTTGTTCCACGATCTGCCCCCTCTGCATGACGAGGATAATGTCCATCTCTTTGATCGTTGATAGCCGATGAGCAATGACAACAGCAGTAACTTTGTTGAAAAACTCATGAAGTGACGCCTGAATCTTTTTCTCCGACTCAACATCCAAGTGTGATGTAGCCTCGTCCATCAGCAAGAGCTCGGGTTGCCGATACAGCGCTCGTGCAATGCCCAGGCGTTGTTTTTCTCCACCGGAAAGCTTGACGCCTTTTTCTCCAATCACGGTGTCAGCTCCTTTGGGGAGTCTATCGATTACTTGTACTAAATGTGCGTTCTTGATTGCCTCGGTGAGTTGATTTTTGTCAACTGCCTTTCCAGGTTGGCGACCAATGATGATGTTATCAGCGAGGGATGCGTTGAAGAGCTCTGTATCTTGCAGGACAACAGCCAAGTGGTTTACGTAATCTTGGCGGTCAATATCTTTCAGTGAAAAACCATCGACCAGAATCTCTCCTTCATATGTTTCGTATAGGTCCATCAGCAAGCTAAACAGAGAAGATTTTCCGGCTCCAGATAGTCCAACGATGCCAATATTCTTTCC
>CAZBTU010000132.1:0-1673 GCA_964494905.1 uncultured Pseudomonadales bacterium
AACATGGCACTATTCTCGATCAAGAACACCTACTTGGCTCATCAGCAGGAGCAGATGCATTCAAGAATTACTGTCGACAATTCGAACAAACAATTGGTGTCTCAGTCACTTTCGTACACAAAAGTGGCAAGCTCTTATTCTCAAGCCAAATTGATTATGGAGACCCACTTGCCACTGTTTTCACGACTTTTGAGTATATCGACACATTAGGTCGCTGTTCTCGAGGAATGATTGACATGGGAAGAGGCAGCAATGCACAAATTAGTTGGGAATCCTGGGTCAGCACCTACATATCAGAGATCAATAGAGCGAAACGAGAACGTGACGCAAGCATCAAGTTTGGTCGGTTCGGACGGCGCCGATACTAGGTTTCAGCAGTCCTTGTTACTAGTTCTTGAATAGTTTCTAGGGTAAGCCCAATTCGCTTGCGCTGTGTCAAATCAATCTTTCCTAATCTCACATATAAATCCAACATCTGCATCAGACTAAACGCACTGTGAAGTCGCAAATCGTGAGCAAGTAATTCTTGAACACCCCCCTGCTCGCGATCGACCAACACAAGCACGTCAGTTACTTGAATTCCTTGATTCCTTAATATCTCAGCAGCAATAGGAGCAAGAAAAAGCACCTGACTATCAGGGAATTTGAAGATGTCTAACCGCATCCAACATCTCGTCACTACGAAGCAAATCAGGATCAGCAATTATTTCATCTGGGGAAAGCCAAACAGCCTCGAAGATGTTTTCCTCCATTGGATTTTTAGTAAGGTCGAGCACTGGCTTCCCTGTCTGAGACTCTGCCAAACGGCACTGATACCCGATACAGACAATTTGGACTTGATGTTGCTCAATTAAGAAGCTCCATGCCCCGACAACACGTTCTGGAATGACTTGAATACCAACTTCTTCGAATACTTCTCGCTGCAAAGCGACAATAAGCTCCTCACCATACTCAACACCACCACCAGGAAAGTCAGTAATAATGTAGCCATCCTTCAGTCGTTCGCGGATGAGCAAAACTTTGCCCTCATGAACAATCAATGCCTTTACTCCTGGCCGCAACCACTGCTTCCGTTGAGGTTCGTTCATATTGGTGTAATGGCCTTTCTTGCCCTAGTTTGAAACTTCAGTACTGTGTGGATATTGGTACAAATTGTACTGTGAATACTTGACATATGTTCTGAGTTCATCTGCAAGTAAAGATAGTAACACTAAAGCCAATGGCTGCATAGGAAAAAGCTGACTCAAACTCTCGATCTGACTTTTCTTTTTTCTGGCCCAAACCCGCTGTGATCTCTCAAGCTCATTAATCTTATCTGCTCTCGTCAAATCAAATTGCCTGACACCTATCACCGAAGAATTGTAAGACAGCCCTGCTAACCATCCAGAGTATTTCGGGTCAGTAGCCTCAACAATCAAGTAATTCGACTCACCTTGTACTGGTCGCCACCCGGCATTCGGTTTTGCCAATGCCAATATACCTACGTGCGGAGAAAATGTGAGTATCTCAACCAACACCGGAGGTATCTTTTCTACGTGCTGTGCCAACAGTAAAGCTGTAAAATTGTTCTCCGCCTCGCTGCAGAGAGAAAAATAACCACTCGGATTAGGAAGTTCACTCAGTTTCTCGTAAAACCGGTTCCGTATGAGCATCAGCTAGTGAATTCTACCATT
>CAZBTU010000133.1:0-1666 GCA_964494905.1 uncultured Pseudomonadales bacterium
CACTGCCTTGAAGTAATTGATCTGTTTGGCGATGAGCTTTTCGAGTAGTAATGTTTTGAGTCCGAAGATCAACAGTAGCCCGATAACTTAAGTCAAGGTTATGACGATTTGCAACCCCCCAAACAGCGTCAATGACTGCGACGGTTTTATCTCTCGTGATTGGGTGATAGGTATGAACAGTGCCGGTAGCGATGGGTTGGGGTTGCTGGAGAAGAATTAGCGGTGAAGGAGCGATGATTGTATCAAGGGGGACGCGACCGAAGGAACCAAACATATTATGTGCAATTGACTCACCCCACGCCTCCAGAATGGACTCAATGAGATTCGCATCGCCTTGCACCAGTGATGGGGTTGGTAGTTCGGGCGAATTACTCACCAGTATCTGTATGGTGTCTGATTGCAGGTAGTTGTGATAGATCTGTGCTAAATTTGTTAGCAACGCCTGTGGAATGTGCTGATGCTTGACGATATGTATTATCCGGCGGCGAAGCTCAGTGTGGTGCTGGCTGCCTCTTGATCTCTGCAATCTATCAAGTTTCAATCGTACGTCACTTTGTTTTGCTATGGCCTGCAATGCGTCTGCAGGAATGCAAACCGCAGCTGGAATGGGAACAGCAAGCTCCCAGAGCTGCGCTAGTAGTTTTCCGGTTTTTCCCAAGATAGAGCTGGGAACCGTTGAAAACTCAGGTAAGCGATAGAAAAATAGTCTGGCAGGCACACGTCAATAATAGCAGGAGTTGAGTATAGAGTCGAGCAACAGTCCTCTAGGGTTAGCCTCTTTTTTTTAACTGGTCTTTAAACCAATCCACCCAAGGGATAGGTGCTGGATCTTGGTTGTAAAGCATTGCAAGGTAGAAATTAGCGTAGGAGCCAAATGTAATTAACTCAAAAGCCTGACCAATTCGAGTGGGATTCTCCAAGGTATGCGAATTACATTCAATGCGGTTTTGCTCAAGCACTTCCTCCGTGAGGGTCATTCTGAGGCTGTTGTTTGCTTGATACAAGTTTGAGTGAACGGTAAGAAAAAGGAGCGCGTCAGGGTTGGTTTCAGGAAACATAAGGCCTTCCATGAGATGGTGATTTATCTCGGGGATGACTCTTAATTCCGATAATGATTTGGCGTTTTCGTTGAGTTGGTTGGAAAAAACATGTGCGGCACCTTCTAAATGTTCTGCGACAGTAATGACGGGTAACTTGTTTACCATCTGAAAGGCTAAGAGTTTTGCTGGATTTGTTTCTTGGGGTATATGAACGCTTGCTTGCAAGTGTACTTGTGCAATTGCGGCAAGTACACTTTGGTACAAGTCATCTGGAATGTGTAGCAGACCGAGCTGGGCAAAGAGTGCTATTTGTCCAAACACAGAGTATCCAAGTGCCATTCGGGGTTGGTTCGAAGGGTTGTATTTAGGTTCAAATGTCAGAACAGGGCAGTCGTGCTGTTTAAGTAGTTTTGCTAGTTCACCACCCGTGGTAATACCCACAACTTTTGCCCCTTTTTGTAAGGCTACTTTGGTAGCTGCAAGTGTTTCCTCGGTCGTGCCTGAGTAGCTAGAAGCAATAACCAGAGTATGTTCGTCTACGAATCGCGGTAGACTATAGTCAGACTCGATGAGCACTGGGACGTGAAGTTCTTCTTTAAACACAGTTTGGATAACATGGGTACCTA
>CAZBTU010000134.1:0-1594 GCA_964494905.1 uncultured Pseudomonadales bacterium
CAATCACTGGAGTTTCCGCATCTCCGAGCTCAATAAGGATTTTTTTCTTTTTTGCTAGAGCGTGAACAGTTTTTTCGGCCTTTGTCAGTATTGGTGCAAGCTCGGCCGGCTCAAAAAACTCTTCAATTATTGGTTTGCGGTACTGTGCCAAATGAAGCAAGTTATCAGAGAGTACCTGTAATTTGTTGACATCTTGTAAACTTTCTTCGATTACTTGCCGCGCCTCTGCTGCTGACAATTTTTGATCACGCAAGGCAACCTCTAGAGATGCTTTCAAGGCCGTAAGAGGGGTACGCAGTTCATGTGATGCGTCCGAGATGAACCTATTTTGCTCAGAGACCATAGCCTGGATGGGCCTCAAGGTTTTGCCAGCAAGCACGTAGCCTAACAGACTCGCTAAAAGGAAAATACTTCCATTTAAAATTGCCAGCAAAATGACAAAGCGAAGCTTTGTCTCTGCTACCAAGTCTGGGTCTGCTAATGGTGGAACTGGAATCACTATGTGTTGCCGAATCTCGATAGGTAGCTGTTCACTTTCACGCAGTTGGCGTTGAATACGACTGCGTTGTGACAGAGAAAATCGATCAATTTCTTGGGCAGCTGTTCTGTAGATGATCAGACTGAATAAAATACTGACCATCATTATGATTAATGAGTACCAGAGTGTAAGTTTAAATCTCGCTGAACGGAACATATGATCTACTTAATTTCTCCGATTTTGTATCCGAAGCCACGCACCGTATGGAGTAATTGAGGTTTGTCAGGGAATGGCTGGTCGAGCTTAGAGCGAAGGTTTTTCATATACACTTCAACAGTATTGGGGAGTATATCAGCATCATAGTTCCAAACATGTTCAATCAATTGTTGCTTGCTCAAGATGGTATTGGGGTGTCTCATAAGATACTCAAGCAAGGCGAACTCTTTGCTCGAGAGTTTAATTGCATCGTCACCACGTTGGATAGAGAAAGAAATTGGGTTAAGTGTGAGGTCACCTATGGTTAGAATGGTAGGCATTGTTTGTGAGGGGCGTCTCATCAAGGCCCGAACTCGGGCAAGCAGTTCATCGAACGAGAAGGGTTTTGTGAGGTAGTCGTCAGCACCAACATTAAGGCCAATAACTTTATCTTCAATTTGACCCTTGGCGGTGAGCATAAGAATCGGGGTGTTGATTGATTCTGAACGAAGCTTCTTGCAGACGGACAAGCCGTCTAACTCTGGCAACATCAGGTCGAGAATAATAAGGTCATATTCTTCACTGATAGCCATATCATAGCCATCAGTTCCTTTGTAGGCCAGGTCAACAGCAAACTGCTCTTGTTCTAAGCCCTTTTTGAGTGCAGCTGCAATACGATGTTCATCTTCAACCACTAGAATTCGCATGATTACCACTATTATAGACTTATGTCTGAAAAAGAACTGAAACGTGTTTGCGAACAAGAGATTGCAGTACAATGTGGATTGTAGCGTTCAGCTGCTGCAGGGTAGTCTGAGAAGGTGTATTCTCAGGAGTCGACTCCAGAATTTGTCAGATACTGCGAGGTATACTGTACACATAAGGATAGTGTGTTAGAAAATCAAGAGAAGTCTTTACACC
>CAZBTU010000135.1:0-1593 GCA_964494905.1 uncultured Pseudomonadales bacterium
CAATCACTGGAGTTTCCGCATCTCCGAGCTCAATAAGGATTTTTTTCTTTTTTGCGAGAGCATGAACGGTTTTTTCGGCCTTTGTCAGTATTGGTGCAAGCTCGGCTGGCTCAAAAAACTCTTCAATTATTGGTTTGCGGTACTGTGCTAAATGAAGCAAGTTATCAGAGAGTACCTGTAACTTGTTGACGTCTTGTAAGCTTTCTTCGATTACTTGCCGTGCTTCTCCTGCTGACAATTTTTGATCGCGCAAAGAGACCTCTAGGGATGCTTTCAATGCCGTAAGTGGAGTGCGCAGTTCATGTGATGCATCGGAGATGAACCTATTTTGCTCAGAGACCATCGCCTGGATGGGCCTCAGAGTTTTGCCAGCAAGCACGTAGCCTAAGAGACTGGCTAAAAGGAAAATACTTCCATTTAAGATGGCCAGCAAAATGACAAAACGAAGCTTTGTCTCTGCTACCAAGTCTGGGTCTGCTAATGGTGGAACTGGAATCACTATGTGTTGCCGAATCTCGATAGGTAGCTGTTCACTTTCACGCAGTTGGCGTTGAATACGACTGCGTTGTGACAGAGAAAATCGATCAATTTCTTGGGCAGCTGTTCTGTAGATGATCAGACTGAATAAAATACTGACCATCATTATGATTAATGAGTACCAGAGTGTAAGTTTAAATCTCGCTGAACGGAACATATGATCTACTTAATTTCTCCGATTTTGTATCCGAAGCCACGCACCGTATGGAGTAATTGAGGTTTGTCAGGGAATGGCTGGTCGAGCTTAGAGCGAAGGTTTTTCATATACACTTCAACAGTATTGGGGAGTATATCAGCATCATAGTTCCAAACATGTTCAATCAATTGTTGCTTGCTCAAGATGGTATTGGGGTGTCTCATAAGATACTCAAGCAAGGCGAACTCTTTGCTCGAGAGTTTAATTGCATCGTCACCACGTTGGATAGAGAAAGAAATTGGGTTAAGTGTGAGGTCACCTATGGTTAGAAGGGAAGGTATTGTGTGTGAAGGACGTCTCATCAAGGCCCGAACTCGGGCAAGCAGTTCATCAAACGAGAAGGGTTTTGTGAGGTAGTCGTCAGCACCAACGTTAAGGCCTGTAACTTTATCTTCAATTTGACCCTTAGCGGTGAGCATAAGAATCGGTGTGTTGATTGATTCTGAACGAAGCTTTTTGCAGACGGACAAGCCGTCTAACTCTGGCAACATCAGGTCTAGAATGATAAGGTCATATTCTTCACTCACAGCCAAATCATAGCCATCCGTACCTTTGTAGGCCAGGTCAACAGCGAACTGCTCTTGTTCTAAGCCCTTTTTGAGTGCAGCTGCAATACGATGCTCATCTTCAACCACTAGTATTCGCATGATTACCACTATTATAGACTTATGTCTGAAAAAGAACTGAAGTGTGTTTGCTAACAAGAGATTGCAGTACAATGTAGATTGTAGCGTTCATTTGCTGCAGGGCAATCTGGTAAGTCTGTTCTCAGGATTCAACACCAGAAGTCGTCAGATACTGCCAAGTATACTGTACACATAAGGATAGTGTGTTAGAAAATCAAGAGAAGTCTTTACACC
>CAZBTU010000136.1:0-1577 GCA_964494905.1 uncultured Pseudomonadales bacterium
AAAACCAAATCGAGGTGTATCGCTCATCGGAGCAACAGTATCGTATTGCCAAGACGCAGTACTTCTCATTACAGACACTTGCAGCTCTTGAAGAAGCCGTGAGCACAACCAGAGAAGCATTGCTGAACAGGTCTCGTGTTTTAGTCAGCTTTGTTCAGCTACTTCGAGCAACACTCCAAGAAACTCAAGGTGTTGAGCTTTCCCAAAAACAGCAAGCAATGGATCGACTGGAGTCAGTGTTGCAGAAGCTGCTTGCACACCAGGATGCAGTGTTGGATACACAAACAAGAGAGGCGGTTGCTCTAAGAGCTCAAGAATTCGCTATACTTGAGAGTGAATTGCACTCGACAACTTATTGGTCACTTTCACTCATCAGTCTCGGTCGAGTGCAGACCATTTATGATCAAGCCTTGATTGTTCATGCTGATATACGGGAGTCGCATGAATCAGAAACGGTGAGCGCGTTGATTGAGGCCGAGAGGACTCGGGCACATGAAGAAACAGAGCGTAACTTCATTGTGATTCGTGATCAATTGGCTGAGATTGCACTTGATATCCAGAACAAGTCCATTAAACCTGATGGTTTTACAGATAATGCGTTCAATCGTACTAGAGATGATTTGGAGGTGCCATACGCTGGTTTAACTCTGCTCATTGATTATTTGGAAGAGCTACTGAGTCTTTAGGTGTGAATTATGTCTGCTGATACATTTTTAACAAACCAAACACAGTTCTCGGTAGAAGAACCAATAAGAGAAGAAAAGTCAGCTGAGTCACATACTGATGGCGCCCATGCTGCAACTCCTCAGAAAAAATCAAAAAAAATCGCTGTTGTCATAGTGTTAGTAATTATAATCTTTCTGCTTTGCATACTGTTGCTAGCAGCGTCATCGAGAAAGCAGACAAATGGTCCTATTGCTACTCCAGAAGCAAGCGTCACACCCAGTGTGCAGGAGGACCATCCACTACTTGGCCGTGTAAATCGCCTGCGTTCTCAGCTCGATAAAGCTGACCCAACCAAACAGCCACTTTTGTTTCCACCGGTTGATCTCACCATTCGGCTTGACGAACCAACCAATTGATTCTATAATGCAACTCAGTTGCAATTTAGTAGAACAATTTTCTAGAGGGTTAACTCATGAACGTGCTTGCATTAATTATTCTCGCGAATGGATTTTTGAGTTTGGTTTCGGCTGTGGGTATTTGGACAATTGCCCATGTTAATAGACGCTCCCTTCACAGTCCAAACCTTAAGGCGTTTATTTCTTTATCTGCAGGCACGCTTCTAGGTGGGGCATTTTTGCACCTTTTGCCAGAAGCATCAGAAGCTGTTGATGGCATACAGCCCTTTTTGATTACATTGCTGGCTTTCTTAGGCTTTTTCGTGATAGAGAAAATCATTCACTGGCGACATTGTCACACCGACAGCTGTCCTGAGCACAGTGTCGGGTATGTCAACCTTATGGGCGATGGTTTGCACAACTTCATTGATGGAGTAATTATTGCTGGTGCTTTTATGACCGATGTGAAAATAGGTATAATCACAACTATAGCCGTAGCACTGCATGAAATCCCTC
>CAZBTU010000137.1:0-1536 GCA_964494905.1 uncultured Pseudomonadales bacterium
AGCAAAAAGGAGGCCTTCCAATGCGGAAGACCCAAGTGAAGACAGTTAGTCATTGCGACTAACTACTTGAAACAATACTCATCTACTTTACCCTCTCCTCCCGCCGGGCAGCCACTCGCTTCTATGGGACTTGAGATCACATGAAACGGTTCGATCTTTGAGCAGAAAATAAAATTGCCAAAACAAACTCGATCATGTATTACTCACAGGTGAACGGAAGTCAACTCACTGAGTATAGTTGGCACAGGCGGCGGTTTAGCTTTTATCCGAAAAAAAAGCAAACAACTACATACACAAAGTCAAAGTCCCGGAGTAAAACCCGGGACTTTTTTTATTATCTTCTTGAAAAAGCTCAGTCATTTGGTGTATAGCGGCGCTCAGGCAGATTGTTCTAAGAATTTGCCATCTGGAAGGTGTGCCGAATGCACCTTAGGATGGAGTCGAAAGCAACGTGCGTTCTCTTTCATCAATTTCGTCCCAGAGAAAATCATAGATTTGTTGTGTTCTCGGGTACTGCTCAGCTATGAGCCTTTTGAGCGTTTCATATTCTGGTATTTGAAAATTCTGTAAGTAAATCAACATTTTTTCGGCTAACGCTCTCAGCTGCTTTTTCTTAACCTCAGTTGCAGTGGTTTTTTTTGCGGTCACGTCGTATGCATCAACCGCTAACTCATAGACTTCGTCCCACCAGTCTGAGGTTTCTTGCCAGTTGGCATTAAATGCTCGGTCTTGTGCGAGGTGTTGAGCACACGTAGCTTTTAGAGTAAGGAGCTCTGCGACCGCTTCGCTATCGGCAGAAGGTTCCGGTGTGATGGTGAGGACGATTGTTTTTAGCAGCTCTTGTACTTGGCTGAGTATTTTTTCGCTGTTTGCGAGCTGGGTGCCTGAGATAAACGCGAGCTGGGACTGCTCAAGGTCCGCAAGTTCCCCGGCAATGTCAAGTGTGTTTAGTGCCGAATTGATGGAACTTATTTGTTCGTAAATAGTTGGAGCATCCTTGAGTGACTCTGCCGTCTTACTGCTAAGTTCAGCCAGTGATTGAGACGCGATTTCTAATGATTTATTGAGTTCACCATACTCTTCTGCATGAGCTTTTACATCAACAAGGGACAGAAAGGCTAGGCTGTTTAACATTGCTAGCTGGTGTTGTGGATGAACGTGTGGTTTCAGTCGAACAAGCAATCGTAATGCGATCTCGGAATCAGAGTGGTACGAAGCATGTTGTAGAATAAACTCTGTCAAAGGGAGGAGATATTGAGGCGTTGTCTCCGCTGATTCTAGTTGATCAAACAGCGCATCTTTCTTTTGTGCTAAGGCTTGCCGATGATCCGATGTGAGCTTGAGTCCATTTTCTTTTGCTAACGAATCGAGTTTGTCTGTGAGTTGTAAAAATTCGGCAATCTCAGGCAGCCGCCACGGAGAATCGAGCACATTTTGGGCGGTGAGGTTGCCGAGAATGTTTTCGCACAGATCAACCAAAAGTTCAAATTTTTCCTGAGAGAGTTCAGTTTTATTTGCTTGTTCTCGTACTTGATC